>JBFXEM010000298.1:0-3766 GCA_050180135.1 Solirubrobacterales bacterium
GTGGTCGCCGAGGCCGACGAGAGCGATGGCAGCTTCCTCGACCAGCGACCGGAGATCGCCGTCGTCACCAACGTCGAGATGGACCACCACGCGCGCTGGGGCTCACTGGCCGAGCTGCACCGCGCCTTCGCCGAGTTCACCGGCCCGGCGGCGAGCGCGGTGCTGCCGGCCGACGGCACCCTCGACCAGCTCGCCGGGGCCGGCGAGCTGGTCGGATTCGACCCCGAGGCTCCCGGCCCGGCCGAGCTGGCGCTCGCCGTTCCCGGCCGCCACAACCGCGCCAACGCACGCGCCGCCCTGGCCGCGCTCGGGGCAGCCGGCTTCGACCTCGACCAGGCGGCCGCGGCGCTCGCCGGCTTCCCCGGCGTGCGGCGGCGCCTGGAGCTGAAGGGATCGCGCTCCGGGACCCGGATATACGACGACTACGCGCACCACCCAACCGAGGTCCGCGCCGCCCTCTCGGCGCTGCGCGAACTCGAGCCCGAGCGGTTGATCGCCGTCTTCCAGCCCCACCTCTACTCGCGGACGAAGGCGTTCGGAGCGCAGTTCGGCGCCGCTCTGGCGCTGGCCGACGAGGTTGTCGTGCTCGACGTCTACCCGGCCCGCGAGGAGCCGGTCGGCGAGCTGGCCGGGGTCAGCGGATTGCGCGTCGCCGAGGCGGCGGCCGAGCGCAACGGGGGTGGGCCGGTGGCATGGCTGCCGACCGCCACCGCCGCCGAGGCCTACCTGGGCCAGCGGCTCGACCGCGAACCGGGGCGGGGGGAGGGAGATCGGGTGCTGGTCACGATCGGCGCCGGCGACGTCTTCCGCCTCGGCGAGGCCCTGGTTGCCGGGGGTGGCTCATGAGCCCCTCCTCGCCGCCCGCCGGTGTGCGTCGGAACGTGCCGCTGGCGCCGCTGACGAAAATCCGCACCGGCGGCAGCGCCGACTGGTTCGCGGCGCCCTCCGATCAGGCGGCGCTGGTCGCGGTCTTGCGCTGGGCCGAGCGGGAGGGCGTCGCCGTAGGACTGGTCGGCTCCGGCTCGAACCTGCTCGTAGCCGACGATGGATTCCACGGACTCGCGATCAAGCTGGAGGGCGAGCTCGCCACGTTCGAGCGCGCGGGGGAGCGCGTGCTCGCCGGCGGCGCCGCGCGGCTGCCGTCGGTCGCGGCCAAGACCGCCGGCTGGGGCCTCTCGGGGCTGGAGTTCGGCGTCAACATCCCCGGCACCGTCGGCGGCTCGGTGCGGATGAACGCCAACGCCTACGGCGGCCAGCTGGCGCGGGTGCTGGAGTGGGTCGAGGTCAGCACCGGCGCCGGCAGCGAGCGCCGCGCCCCCGACCGGCTCGGCTTCGCCTATCGCAGCTCGAACCTCAGGCCCGGGGAGGTCGTCAGCCGTGCCTGTTTCCGGCTGCGTCCCCAGGACCCGGCCGAGATCCGCGCCACCCTGGCGACGATGCGCTCGCGCCGGCGCGAGGACCAGCCCTCGGGAATCAAGACCTTTGGCTCGACCTTCAAGAACCCCGACGACGAGCGCGCCGAGGGCCGCAGCGCCGGCCAGCTGCTCGACGCCGCCGGTTGTCGCGGCCTCGCCCACGGCGGCGCCCGCTTCTCCGCGAAGCACGCCAACTTCGTCGAGAACTTCGACGGCGCCACGACCGCCGACGTGCTCGAGCTGATGGCCGAGGGCCGGCGCCGGGTTCACGAGCGCACGGGGGTCGAACTGGAACCGGAGGTCCAGGTGCTGGGGGAGGTGCGCTGGCCCGCCGGCTGGGAGTTGTGAAACGCGCGCTCGCAGTCCTCGCCCTGGTCCTGGTCGCGGCTTTCGCCGTCTACTACCTCTTCGTCCGCGACACCGTGGTCACCTCCCGACTGCAGGGCCTCGAACTGGCGGCGACGATCGGCGGCGGCGAGGACGCGGTGCCGGTCAGCGCCAACGGCGAGGTGCTCACCTGGCTGACCCTGCCCGAAGATCTTCACCTGCCTGAGTTGCCGCTCGACGAGACGCCGCGGGGCAAGCGGGTCAAGGGCACCGTCCTGGAGCAGGTGCGGGTGCTGGGAGCGGTGCCGCCGGCCCTGCGGCCGTACGTGGCGAGCAGTCGCTACGGCGAGAGCGGGGTGGACGTCGAACTCGATTCGGGGATCGAGCTCCGCTTCGGCGATGCCTCGCAGGCGGCGCGGAAGTGGCAGGCCGCGGCCGCGGTGCTGGCCGATCCGTCGATCGAAGCGCTCGATTATGTAGACCTGCATTCGCCGGCCCGGCCCTCCTACGACGGCGAAAGCCACCTGCTCCCACCCGTTCCCTAGGGGGGAGCCGCTTGCAGGAGGCCGGCTTCACAGGTCGTATACAGCCTTCAGGACCAAGGTTCGACCTTAGAGTGAGGGTGACGAAACCCTCAACTCAGGATAGAGACTTGGCCCTTGCAGGATGCCGTTCGGGCGTTTGACAGAGGGCCAGGAATGCCCTACGTTGAGCGCAATTTCCGTAGTTGAAGCGAAGGCTTGAACCCTTGAGCATCGCTACAGCCTCGGACAGAACAAGGGCTCAACTCAAAACCAAGACTTGGCTATAGCGCCGCTCTCTCCCCGGGAGCCGCGCAGCTGGAGAAATCGGGAGATGGAATCCACTTACCTCGCGGTCATCAAGGTCGTCGGCGCCGGCGGCGGTGGCACCAATGCGGTCAGCCGCATGATCGACGCCGGCATCCGCGGCGTCGAGTTCGTCGCCGTCAACACGGACGCCCAGGCCCTCCAGGCCTGCGACGCCGACATCAAGCTCTCGATCGGACAGGAGCTGACCCGCGGCCTCGGTGCGGGCGGTAACCCCGAGGTCGGAGCGGGCGCGGCGGCGGAGAGTCGCGACGAGATCAAGGAGGCGCTGAAGGGCGCCGACATGGTCTTCGTCACCGCGGGCGAGGGCGGCGGCACCGGCACCGGCTCGGCCCCCGTGATCGCCGAGATCGCCAAGGAAGAGATCGGCGCGCTGACCGTCGGCGCCGTCACCAAGCCGTTCGAGTTCGAGGGCAAACGGCGCATGCAGCAGGCGCTCGAGGGCATCGAGAAACTGCGCAACAACGTCGACACCCTGATCATCGTCCCGAACGAGAAGCTGCTGCAGGCGGTCGAGCGGCGGACTTCCGTGCTGGAGGCGTTCCGCCAGGCCGACGACATCCTGCGCCAGGGCGTCCAGGGCATCACCGACCTGATCACGATCCCCGGCCTGATCAACCTCGACTTCGCCGACGTGCGCACGATCATGCGCGACGCCGGCTCGGCGCTGATGGGCGTCGGCTCCGCCTCCGGCGAGGCCCGCGCTCTCGACGCCGCCAAGGCGGCGATCACCTCGCCGCTGATCGAGGAGTCGATCAAAGGCGCGACCGGGATGCTGCTGAACATCACCGGCCCCGAGGACCTCGGCCTGTTCGAGGTCAACGAGGCGGCCCAGTTGGTCCAGGCCGAGGCCGACGACAACGCCAACATCATCTTCGGCTCGGTCGTCGACCAGTCGATGCGCGACGAGGTCCGCGTCACCGTGATCGCCACCGGCTTCGAGGGCTTCGAGTTGCTGGCCCGCTCGCCGCAGCGGGTGCGTCGCCGCTACGAGTCGCGCCCGCGGGTCTCGGCCGAGGACACCGACATTCGGAAACTTCGGGTCAGCGACGACGACATCGACGTTCCCGGTTTCCTGAAGGAATAGCTTCGGGAGGTGTGGCGGAGGGACCGGGTCTGGGCTCGCGCAGAAATAGGCTGGGAGCGTGAGTGACTCCGCGACCCGACGTACGCCTC
>JBFXEM010000299.1:0-3754 GCA_050180135.1 Solirubrobacterales bacterium
CCGAAGGTGGTCTTGCCGGCCGCCGGCGTGGCCGAGGCCAGGAAGCTGGTGGCCGAGTGCGCCCGCACGGCCTCGGTCGCCTCCTGCTGCCAGGAGCGGAGGGGCCGGGCATCGGGCCAATCGGGAAGCGAACGGGCCCGCGCGCCGCCGCCGATCAGGTGCTGGGACTCGTCGTACAAGGGCGGGCCACAATAGGGTCGCCCGCGGTCGGAGGGCGAGCCGCCCGCGAGCGCTCTGGCCGGACGGCGGGTCCCGAAGTAGAGTCACGCCCGATGCGTCGAGCTCGCCGACTGCCGATCGTGATCGTGGCCGTTGCTGCGCTCGCCGTCCTGCTCGGTGGCTGCGCTTTCGTCAAGCCGGGCTCGGTCTCGACGAGCCAGCCGTTGGGGATCGGCCCGGTGCAGCTGAAAGCGACCTTCTGCACCGCGAAAGGGGAAAGCGGAGCGGTCGCCCCCAACTGCGGCGCGCCTGGAGCGGAAGCGCCGGGGCGGGCGCAGCTGCTCCTGGTGCTGCAGCTCCCGATCGGAACGACCGCGCCGGCGACGATCGCAACCGTTCCAAGCGCCGGCGCGTCGCCGGCTTCCTTTACCCGCAACCAGCAGGTGGCAGAAGCCTTCGCCGCCATGGCCACGCCCGAAAATCCGCTGCCGCCGCCGGGCTTCGAACTTGCCGGCTACATCTCGGGGGAAGTCGCGGAAGCGCCCACCCGGACCGACGAGTGGGCGCTCGCCGCCGGCCTTGGCCTGCCGCCGGGGGCCGGCGGCGGCTCCTACGGCCTCCCCTTCAGGACGGGTGTGTTGGGGGGCTGGCGGGAAGTCAGCGGAGCGCAGCCGGCATCGCGCCCGGTCGTCTGCTTCACGGTGGGAGAAGAACTGGTGGTGCCGCCCGGGATCGCGTTCTGCAACAGCGTCGCCGAACAGGGCAACGAACCCACTCTCGGCGTCTCCGACCTGAAGATCAAGCCGCCGCCGCAGACCAGCGCCGTCCCCGGCGCCAAGGTCAAACTCCCCTTCGTCCTCGATTTCGCCAGCTCCGCCGCCGAACTGCCGAAGTTCAAGCTCGCGGTCAGCTCGAAGCTGCCCGGCGCCGGGCTCAGTGTCTCCAACAACAGCTTCAGCCGCGGCCCGAGCAATCCCGCCACCAACCGCGCCCCGGCGACCACCCGCCAGGCGATCGTCGAAGTGCCGGCGACCGCCAGGCTTGGCAGCTACGAAGTCGGCTTCACCGCCACCGCCAACAAGGGCGGGGTCGTGACCGCGGCGACCACGCTGGTCGTCAAGCCGAACGGGCTGCCGCAGGCGAGCGTGCCGAAGAAAGTGGGGGTGGGGCTGGCCTCGACCCGCGGCATCCTCGTCAAGCTGGTCTCCCCGATCGCCGGCACCCGCTTCGTGCTTGCGCTCAAGGGTCCGAAGCCCAGCGGCAAGGGCAAAACGCGCCTGCTGAAAAAGGTGTGGGTGGCCAAGGAAGCGGGTCCCGGCTCGGTCCGGATGCGGCTCCTCGCCGCGAAGGCGCGGGCGATTCTCGCCGCTGGCGCCCCGCTCGTGCTCGAGGCCAGGGTCAGCGTTCCCGGCACGAAGAAGCCGAAAAAGCTGACGCGGACCCTGGCGCTGCGGTAGGGGACCGATGTGAGCGCGAACACGGCCGCGGTGATCCTCTTGATCGCCCTCCCGATCGCCTTCAACGTCGTCTTCGCGCTGCTGGCGGCCCGCTTCGACTACCCCGACGTGCTGAGGCTGCCGACCGCGGAGGTGCTGCTGCGCTTCCGCGCCGGCGGCTCGGAGCTGGTGTTGCTGTGGTGGGCGTTCGCGCTGACCGCGGTGCTGCTGGTGCCGCTGGTGGTCCTGCTCGCCGCGGCCCTGGCCGGAGCGGACGGCACGCTGCTGACGATCGGGATGCTGGTCGGGGTGCTGGCGGCGCTGGTCCAGTTCCTCGGCTTGGTCCGCTGGCCGTTCCTGGTCCCATACCTGGCCCGCGAGGCGGGCGATCCGAACGCCAGCCCGGCCCGCCTGGAGGCGGTCGACGTCGTCTTCCAGTCCTTCAACCGCTACCTCGGGGTCGGGGTCGGCGAGCACCTCGGCTACCTGCTGACCGGTTCCTGGAGCGCCCTGGCGGGAGTCGCGATGACACAGAGCTCGGCGGTGCCCGGCTGGCTCGGCGTGGTCGGCATCCTCGTCGGCGCCGCCCTGGTCGCCTGCTCCTTCGAGTTCGTCGGCCGCTTCGAGCCGAGCGGCTGGGAGCTGGCCGCGAAGCTGACCCCGATCGCCTACGTCGTCTGGTCGATGTGGCTGATCGTGACCGGGATCGCGCTGGTATGAGCAGCGGCATGGCGATCGGGATCGGGGCCGCCGTCGGGCTCGCCGTCGGCATCCTCGTCAGCCTCGTCACCGAGATCCCGCTGGCGCCCGAGGGGGGGCTGCTGATCGGCGTGCTCGTCGGCTGGTTCGGACTGCGCTCGAGCGAGCGCCCCTGATCGCCGGCGCGGCCCGGCGAGCGCTGCACCGATCCCTGACACAATGAGCGGGTGGACGCCGGCCGGCAATACGACCTCGCCCTCTTCGGCGCGACCGGCTTCACCGGTGGGCTGACGGCCGACTACCTGGCCGCCAACGCGCCCACGCCGCTGCGCTGGGCACTGGTCGGGCGCAACCGCTCCAAGCTCGAGGCCGTCGCCGCCCGCCTCGCGGCCGCCAGGCCCGCCGCGCCCGTGCCCGACCTCGTCGTCGCCGACGCCACCGACGCCGCCGCCCTGGCCGAGGTCGCGGGCTCGACCAGGGTCGTCATCACCACCGTCGGGCCCTACGTCCTCTACGGCGGGCCGCTGGTCGCCGCCTGCGCCGCCGCCGGCACCGACTACGTCGACCTCACCGGCGAGCCCGAGTTCGTCGACCGCATGTGGATCGAGCACCACGCCGAGGCCGAGCGCAGCGGTGCCCGCCTCGTCCACTGCTGCGGCTTCGACTCGATCCCCCACGACCTCGGCGCCTACTTCACGGTCAAGCAGCTGCCCGAGGGGGTGCCGCTCAGGGTCGACGGCTACGTCCAGTCCAACGCCGAGTTCTCCGGCGGCACCTACCACTCGGCGATCAACGCCTTCGCCCGCGGCCGTCAGACGCTGGCGGCGGCGAAGGAGCGCAAGGCAGCCGAGCAGCGCCCCGCCGGCCGCGCGATCCACTCGGCCGGGTTCGGGATCCGCCGCGACGCCGAGCTCGGCGGCTGGGTGGCGCCGCTGCCGACGATCGACGGCGCCATCGTCCGCCGCTCCGCCGCCGCGCTCGAGCGCTACGGCCCCGACTTCACCTACGGCCACCACCTGGTCAGCAAGCACCTCGCCACGCTCGCCGCGCTGAGCGGCGGCATTGGCGCCGTCGCTTTGCTGGCGCCGCTTCCGCCGACCCGCAAGCTGCTGCTGAAGGTCAAATCCCCCGGCGAGGGCCCGAGCGAAGAGCGGCGCGAGCGCAGCTGGTTCAAGGTCACCTTCGTCGGCGAGGGCGGCGGCAAGCGCGTCGTCACCGAGGTCTCCGGCGGTGACCCCGGCTACACCGAGACGGCGAAGATGCTGGCCGAGTCGGGGCTCTGCCTCGCCTTCGACGAGCTGCCGGCGGGCGCCGGCCAGCTCACCACCGCGACCGCGATGGGCGACGCCCTGACCGCGCGCCTGCAGCGGGCCGGGATCGAGTTCCGCGTCCTCTCCGCTTAGTCGTCACTGGAGCATCTTGGTAGCTGGAGCAACCAAGATGCTTCAGGCGTCAGCGCC
>JBFXEM010000300.1:0-3747 GCA_050180135.1 Solirubrobacterales bacterium
CGGCTCGATCACGTTGCCCCCGCGCGCGTACAGCGCCAACGAGAAGCCGGCGCCCAACAGCAGAAAGACGATCGCCGGCGAGCAGGCGCGGACGCGGTCGCGCGAGAGCGCGACCACGGCGATCAGCAGGGCGGCGCCGACGGCCAGCAGCCCGACCGCGTAGAGGTCGCCGAAGTGGAATCCTGGCGCGGCGGCTAGGTGGGCGATCGCGCCTGCCCTAGGCGATCGTCGCCGTCAGCTCCGGCGGGGTGGAGATCGTCTGCAGGACGACGCAGTAGCGCTCGGTCAGCTTCAGCAGCGTCGCCAGTTCCTCCTCGTCGGCTTCGCTCTCGAGCTCGAAGCGCAGGCGGATCGCGCGGAAGCCGACCGGGGCCTCGCGATCGACCGCGAGCGTGCCGCGGAAGTCGAGATCGCCCTCGGCGTGGACGCTGCCGGATTCGACCGCGATCCCCAGCGAGGTCGCGACGGCGCGCAGGGTCACCCCGGCGCAAGCCGCCAGCGCCTCCAGCAGCATGTCGCCGGAGCACAGCAGCGAGCCGTCGCCGCCGGAGGCCGGGTGCAGGCCCGCCGCGGCGATCGCCCGCCCGGTCTGCACCGAGCAGGAGACGCCCTCGCCGAGGGTGCCGCTGGCCGTGAGCGTGACCAGTGCCGCCTCCGGCTCGGACCCGTATTTCTCCTTCAGCGGAGCCTGAATCGATCGCAACGTACTTCTGTCCATACCCCCATAGTGGCGATTGTGCTCCCCGGGCCGAGCGTGATTGAATCGGGACCTTGTTCCTTTCCCTGCGGATCGCCGCCGTCCTCGCCCTCACGGCGGTCGCCGTCCTCGCCGCCAGCGCCTCGGCCGGCGCCGCGGGCAGCGGCGTCTACCCGGCGAAGCTGAGCGTCGACGGCGAGCTCACCGTCACCACGGTGCACGACTTCACCGGCCCCTGCGAACGCAACCAGGGCTGGACGATCGAAGCGAAAGCCGACGTCGAGGTCAGCGCCAAGATCCAGCTCGAATGGATCGCCGGCCAGGGCATCGTCCAGGGCACCGAGGCGAAGACGCCCGGCGGCGCCAAGAACAAGAACACGATGACCAACTACTTCGAGACCAACCTCTGCCCGCCCGACGAACCGATCCCCTTCGAGCCCAGCGACAAGCCGCAGTGCTCCAGCCACACCGGCGCCGGCATCGCCGACATCGCCGGCAGCAGGGGCAAGATCTCGATCGGGATCGCCCGCAAGGGCGGCGGCGAACAGCACACCAGCTGCCACGGCGGTTTCGTGACCCGGCCGAAGCCGACCGGCACCACGATCGGCGCCCTGCAGTCCGACTACGACGCGATCACGCTGCCGCTCGGCGTCGGGCTCGGCCCGTTCAAGTCGCTGCGCGTCGGCCAGAAGATCGTCCGCAAGATCAAGGTCTCCGGGCCCTGCGATCAGGGCGTCAAGGCGACGACCTCGATCTTCCGTGACGACGTCTGCACGGTCAGGGGCGGATTCGAGGTCACGGTTCAGCGCCTTCCCGGCAAAGGCCGCAGCGGCTTCACCACGGCACGACCGCTAAGCACGCTGCGCACCTGGTAGCCGCTACTCGACCTCGAACCGGGTCGGGACGAAGCTCTGGGTGTCGGCCGGGGGCCGCTCGTAGGCGCGCTGCTGGCGCGGCGGCAGCTTGATCTTCTCCCTCGCGACCGTCTCGTAGGGGACCTGTTCGAGCAGGTGGCTGATCAGGTTGAGCCGGGCGGTGCGCTTGTCGTCGGCCTCGACCACCCACCAGGGCGACTCCTTGGTGTCGGTGTAGGCGAACATCTCGTCCTTGGCCTCGGCGTAGTCGACCCAGCGGGACCGCGCCTCGATGTCCATCCCGCTCAGCTTCCACTGCTTGGCGGGGTTGTCGATCCGGGCCTGGAAGCGGCGCTCCTGCTCCTCGTCGGAGACCGAGAGCCAGTACTTGACCATGACGATCCCGGACCGGATCAGCATCCGCTCGAAGCGCGGCGCCGAGCGCATGAAGTCGTCGTACTCGGCGTCGGTGCAGAAGCCCATCACGCGCTCGACCCCGGCCCGGTTGTACCAGCTGCGGTCGAAGAGGACGATCTCCCCGGCGGCCGGCAGGTGGGCGACGTAGCGCTGGAAGTACCACTGGGTCTTCTCGCGCTCGGTCGGGGTGCCGAGGGCGACGATCCGGACCACGCGCGGGTTCGTCTTTTCGGTGATCCGCTTGATCACCCCGCCCTTGCCGGCGGTGTCGCGGCCCTCGAAGACGACGACCACTTTCAGCCCCTCCTGGACCACCCATTCCTGCAGCCTCACCAGCTCGGTCTGCAGCCGGCTGAGCTCCTTTTCGTAGTGCTTCTTGGAGAGCTTGCGGGGGGCTTCGTCGTCCGCCATCGACCGAGGGTACTCAGACCTGGCGCTCGCGCCCAGCCCAGAACTCGTCGCGCAGGGTTCGCTTCAAGACCTTGCCCTGGGTGCTGCGCGGCAGCTCGCGGAAGTGCACGCCCTTCGGCGCCTTGACGCTGCCGAGCTGCGCTTTGCAGAGCGCGATCAGCTCCTCCGCGCCGACTTCGGCCCCGGGCTTGAGCTCGACGATCGCGGTCACCGCCTCGCCCCACTTCTCGTCGGGCACGCCGATCACGGCGCAGTCGAGCACCGCCTCGTGGGCCCAGATCACCCGCTCGACCTCGCTCGGGAAGACGTTGAAGCCGCCGCTGATGATCAGGTCGCGCTTGCGGTCGACGATGTAGTGGTAGCCGTCGGCGTCGCGGTAGCCGACGTCGCCGGTCCCGTGCCAGCCACCCGGGCGGCGGACCTCGGCGCTGGCCGCCGGGTTTTCGTAGTACTCCCTCATCACCAGGTCGCCGCGGAGGACGATCTCGCCGCGCTCGCCGTCGCCGAGCAGCTCGCCCTCGTCGTCCATGATCCCGACCGCGGCGATCATCGAGGCGCGCCCGCAGCTCGCCAGCCGCCCGCGCTTGCCGGGGTCCGCCAGCGCCTCGACGTGCTCGGCCGGGCTCATGTAGGTGGCCAGCATCGGCGCCTCGGACTGGCCGAAGCACTGTGCCATCACCGGCCCGAACACGTCCATCGCCTCGACCAGCTTGTCGGCTGACATCGGCGCCGCCGCGTAGAGGAAGTGGCGCAGCGAGGAGTAGTCGCGCTCGCGCACCGCGGGGTCGGCGAGCAGGGCGTAGATCGCGGTGGGAGGGAGGAAGAGGCGGGTCACCCGGTCGCGCTCGATCGAGTCGAGCACCCGCGCCGGCACGACCCCGTCGTGGATCACGATCGTGCCGCCTTCGCCGAGGGTCGGAAAGCCGACGGTCCCGGCCGCGTGGGTCATCGGCGTCGCCATCAGGTAGACCGGCCGCGCCTCCTCCTTCATGTGGGCGTTGAAGCCGAGGCTCATCACGCAGAACTGGCGGTCGCAGAGCGTGATCGCCTTCGGCAGCCCGGTGGTGCCGCCGCTGCCGAGGAACATCAGCTTGCGTTCGGGGTCGTGGGGCAGGCTGGGGGCGCGCTCGCCGGGCGCGCCGAGCCAGGCCTCGAACTCCGGCCCGAGCTCGTCGTCGCCGAAGCTGACCGAGCCCTGGATTCCCGGCGTCACGGCCAGCAGTGCCTCGGCTCGCTCACGGTAGGCGGCGGAGAAGATCAGGTAGTCGCACTCGAGCAGCTCCAGCAGCGCGGTCAGCTCGGCCTGCTCGGATTTGGGGTTGAGCGCGACCCAGGCGGCACCGGCCCGCAGCACGCCGATCACGGCCG
>JBFXEM010000301.1:0-3732 GCA_050180135.1 Solirubrobacterales bacterium
GCGTTGACAGCGTCCCTACCGGGCGCTAGGTTAGCCGAAGAGAGGGGCCTTGGGAAGGCCTTAAAGGAGAACGGGTCACGAACTGCGTGACCCGGTGATGAGGAGGAGAAATGCCGAAGGCGAGTAGAAGAGTCCTGATCGCAATCGCTGCCCTGGTCCTGCCCGCCTTCCTGGTGGCATGCGGCTCCAGCGACGATTCGGGATCGAGTTCGCAAACGGGGTCGACCCAGAGCACCGAAAGCACTTCAAAGCCCGCCGCCAACGGCGGCATCTGCATCACCGCACTGGTCGGCGTCGGTCTCTCGCCGAACATCATCGAAGGGTTCGAAAGCGCCGGCGAAGCCAACGGACTGAAGCCGACCGTGCGAATCGCAAACCCCCAGGGCGACCTCAACTCGGCTCTGGAAAACCTCCGCACCTGCATCCAGGAGGACCCCGAGATCATCACCGCGACCGGGCTTGAAAACGCCGCTGCCGCGACCCCGATCAAGGAAGCCTCCGAAGCCGGCATCGCCTACATCGCCAACTACGCCGGTGCGGCGGTGCCCGGTGTCACCGCCTCGGTTTCGGGCAGCAACGCCGGCCAGGCCGAACAGCTGGTCAAATTCGCCGCCGAAAACCTGACCGAAGGCGGAGACCCGCTCAAGGTCCTGGTGCTCGGGGTGGACGAATTGATCCCGGTCAAAGAACGGACCGACGCGTTCGTCTCCCTCGCCGAGGAAGAAGGCTGGGACGTGACCGGCCCCGTCCAGCTCTCACTCGCCGATCCCGCCGGAAGCGCGACCCAGAAAGTGGCGGCCGCACTGGCCAGCGAGGACTACGACGTGATCAGCTCGCCCTGGTCTGACCCGACCGCCGGCACCCTCGCCGCGATCCGCCAGGCCGGCGACACCGACGTCAAAGTGCTCGACTACGACGGCGACGTGAACATCTTCTCCCAGATGGAACAGGGAGCACCGGTGGTGGCCGTGGCCGGCCAGCCGCTGGGGACGATGAACAAACTGCGCGAGGTCCTCGTCAAGCGGATCCTCGGCGACGAAATCCCCAAGGGCGAGGTTCCCGAGGCCAGCTGCACCGGGCCGATCTACACCCCGGAAACCGTGCCGACGGACGAGGAGTGGAACACCAACGAAGAAGGCGTCTGCGCATTCGAAGGCAAGGACGTCACCTCTGCCGAAATATCGAAGATGGCCGCCGAATAGCAATTAGGCCGGCGTGACGTGATGGCGGCGGCGAGTAGCCGCCGCCATCACGCCGCCAAGCCTCGAAAAGGAGGACGAAAATGCAGAACGGAAGTGGCTCGCTGGGGGGCCGGGAAGTAGTCATCGTCGAGGCGGTCCGCACGCCGGTCGGTCGCGGTCACCTGGAGAAGGGCTACTACAGAGACCTGCATCCCTCGAACCTCCTGGCGAAGGCCTACTCGGAGCTGATCGAGCGCGCCGGAATCGACCCGAGCGAGGTCGGCGACGTGATCGCCGGCTGCGTCCAGCAGTTCGGGACCCAGTCGATCAACATCGGGCGCAACGCCTGGCTGGAGGCGGGCCTCCCGGAGGAGGTCCCGGCAACCACCGTCGACCGCCAGTGCGGATCCGCCCAGCAGGCGGTCAACTTCGCCGCCACCCTGATCGCCTCCGGCGTCTGCGACGTCGCGATCGGCGGCGGCGTCGAGCACATGGGCAAGAACTCCTTCGCCGCAGCCGCTCAGGTGATGGACGATCACGGCAACCCGTTTTCCGAGGAGCTGATGGAGCGCTACGACCTGATCAACCAGGGGCTCTCGGCCGAGATGATCGCCGAGCGCTGGGAGATCCCCCGCTCCGAGCTCGACGAACTGGGCCTGCGCTCCCAACTGAACGCCGCGAAGGCAACCGAGGAGGGCCGCTTCGAGCGGGAGATGATCCCCTTCCAGGTCAACAACGGCGACACCCACGTAACCGACCAGGGCCTGCGGGAGACCACGCTCGAGGGCCTAGCGGGCCTGAGGCCCGCCTTCAAGCCCGACGGGCGGATCACCGCCGGCAACTCCTCGCAGGTCTCCGACGGTGCCGCCGCGGTACTGCTGATGACCCGCGCGAAGGCCGAGGCGCTGGGGCTGGCCCCGCGGGCGCGGATCTTCGACATCGTCACCGTCGGCGTCGACCCGGTGATCATGCTTACCGGCCCGATCCCGGCGACGGAAAAGCTGCTCGCGCGCAACTCGATGACGATCGACGACATCGACCTGATCGAGGTCAACGAGGCCTTCGCCTCGGTGGTCGTCGCCTGGCAGCGCGAGCTGAAGCCCGACATGGACAGGGTCAACGTCAACGGCGGCGCGATCGCCCTCGGCCATCCGCTCGGCTCGACCGGCGCCCGTCTGATCACCACCCTGCTGCACGAGATGGAGCGCAGCGACAAGGAGATGGGGATGGTGACGATGTGCTGCGGCGGCGGACTCGGGACGGGCACGCTGATTCAGCGGGTCTAACCAACGCGGCTCGCACCGCTCGCCGCGCCTGGCCGCGCGGCGAGCGGTGCTCTTGGCTTTCTTTTCCGGTGGGCTCTAGGAGACTGAGACCGAGCTGGCCATGTCGACGAAGTAGTCGAGTGCCGCCGGGTTGGCCAGCGCATCGCGGCTGACCACGTCCTCGGCCGGGATCCCCATCAGGATGCGTTTGACCGGCACCTCGAGCAACTTGTTGGTCAGGGTGCGGGGGACCTCGTCGATCGCGAAGACGTCGTCGGGAACGTGGCGCGGCGAGCAGTTTTCGCGGACCGAGCGGGCAAGTTCCTTGACCAGCTCGTCGTCGAGCTCGGCGCCCTCGCGGAGGACCACGAAGAGCGGCATCCACCCCTCGGTCCCGCGTTTGGGCACGTCGATGACGAGGGCGTCGACGACGTCGTCGTTCGCCAGCACCGCGCGGTAGATCTCGCTCGTCCCCATGCGGATGCCGCCGCGATTGATCGTCGAGTCCGATCGCCCGTAGATGACGGCGGAGCCGCGTTGGGTGATCTCGATCCAGTCGCCGTGGCGCCAAACGCCCGGGAAGACGTCGAAGTAGCTCTCCCGATAGCGCTCGCCGTCGGGGTCGTTCCAGAAGAAGACGGGCATCGAGGGCATCGGCTCGGTGATCACGAGCTCGCCGACCTGGTCGACCACGGGCTGCCCGTCGTCGTCCCAGGCCTCGAGCGCCGAGCCCAGAGCCGCGCCCTGCAGCTCCCCCCGGTAGACCGGGATCAGCGGGACGCCGCCGACGAAACCGGTGCAGACATCGGTGCCGCCGGAGCCGGAGGCAAGCCAGATGTCGGCCCCCAACTTCTCGTAGATCCAGTCGAATCCCTCGGGGGAGAGCGGCGAACCGGTGGAGCCGATCGAGGTCAGGTTGGAGAGGTCGCGACCCGCGGCGGGCTCGACCCCGGCCTTCATCGAGGCGCCGATGAAGGCCGCGGAGACGCCGAGGTGGCCCATCCGGGTCTGCTCGGCGAGATCCCAGAGAGCACCGTGGTCCGGGTAGCCGGGGTTGCCGTCGAAGAGGACGATCGCGGCCTTGCCGAGGAGCCCCGAGACCTGGAGGTTCCAGAGCATCCACCCGGTCGTCGTGAACCAGAAGAACCGATCGCCGGGGCGAAGGTCGAACTGCAGGGCGATCTGCTTCAGGTGCTCGAGCAGGATCCCGCCCTGCCCATGGACGATCGCCTTCGGCAGCCCGGTGGTCCCAGAGGAGTAGAGAATCCAGAGTGGATGGTCGAAAG
>JBFXEM010000302.1:0-3717 GCA_050180135.1 Solirubrobacterales bacterium
TGCTGGTCAGCAGCACCTCCCCCGCCCCGCGCTCGACCGCCTCTTCAGCCCAGGAGACGGCGTCGCGGCCCTCGACCCGCTTGCGGCCGCCGTTGACGTAGACGCCCCAGCCGTCGTCCTCGCGCTTGGCGTCGATCGCGATCACCACGCACTGGGCGCCGAAGTGGTCGGCCAGCTCGCTCAGCAGCTCGGGCCGCGCCAGCGCCGCCGAGTTCACCGAGACCTTGTCGGCGCCGGCGTCGAGCACCGCCTGCGCGTCCTCGACCGAGCGGATGCCGCCACCGATCGTGAACGGGATGAAGACGTTGTCGGCGGTGCGCCGGGCGAGCTCGACGATCGTCTCGCGCTTCTCGTGCGAGGCGGTGATGTCGAGGAAGACGAGCTCGTCGGCGCCCTCGGCGTCGTAGCGCTCGGCCAGCTCGACCGGGTCGCCGGCGTCGCGCAGCCCGACGAAGTTCGTCCCCTTGACGACCCGCCCCGCGTCGACGTCGAGGCACGGTATGACCCGCTTCAGCACCATGGTCACAGCCTAGAGTGGCGCGAAAGTCGTCGATATAGCGACTAAGTCGCCAAGGCTGCGATGCCCTCGGCGACGGTGAACTTGCGCTCGTAGAGGGCGCGGCCGACGATCGCGCCCTCGAGGTTGGAGGTCGAGGCGCCGAGCTCGGCGAGGGCTTCGAGGTGGGAGAGGTGGCCAACGCCGCCCGAAGCGATCACCTGGGCGCCGGTCGCCGCGGCGATTTCGCCCAACTCGGCGATCGCCGGTCCCTCCATCGTCCCGTCGACCTCGATCGCCGTGCAGAGGAACCTGGCCACGCCGCGGGCTCCCAGCGCCGCCACGGCCTCGACCACACCTTCCTCACCCGCTTCGGTCCATCCCTGCAGGGCGATCCGTCCCTGCTTCGCGTCAGCGGATACAACCACGCGCTCCCGATGCTCCCGCACCACGGCGTCGAGGAACGCCGGATCACGAAAGGCCGCGGTGCCGACCACGACCCGGGCGGCGCCCGCCTCCAGCACCGCCGCGACCGAGTTGGCGTCCCGCAGCCCGCCGCCGACCTGAATCGGGCACCCGACCGCGGCGGCGATCCGCCGCACCGCCTCGAGGTTGCGGGGCTCCCCCGCCTTCGCCCCGTCGAGATCGACCACGTGCAGGTATTCGGCCCCTTCTCCCGCCCAGCGCAGGGCCGCGTCGACCGGGTCGGCGTCGTAGGTGGTCTCGCGCGTGTAGTCGCCCTGCAGCAGCCGCACGGCCTGGCCGCCGCGGATATCGATCGCCGGGTAGAGGATCACGCCGGGACGGCGGCGCAGACGCCGGCGAAGTTGGCCAGCAGCCGCAGCCCCGCGGCGCTCGACTTCTCCGGGTGGAACTGGACGCCGAAGACGTTGTCGCGCTCGGCCGCGCAGGCGAAGCGCTCTCCGTAGGCGGCGCTGCCGAGCAGCTCGTCCTCGCTCGGCCGCGGCGCGAAGGAGTGGACGAAGTAGAACGGGGTCTCGGTCTCGATCCCCTCGGTCAGCCGCGACTCGCGCTCCCAGCGGACCGGCGACCAACCGATGTGCGGGACCTTGAGGCCGTCCGCTTCGAGCCCGGAGACCGGGCCGGAGAGCAGCCCCAGGCCGGCGGCGCCGCCGAGCTCGGTGGTCGAGTCGAACAGCAGCTGCAGGCCGAGGCAGATGCCGAGGATCGGGGTGCCGGCGTCGCGCCGCTCGGCGATCAGCTCGTCGAGGCCGAGCTGGCCGATCCGCTCCATCGCCCGCGGGAAGGCGCCGACCCCGGGCAGGATCACGCCGTCCGCGGCGCGCACCGTGGCCGGGTCGTCGGTGATCGTGGCCACCGCGCCGACGTGCTCGAGCGCCTTCTCGACCGAGCGCAGGTTGCCCATCCCGTAGTCGAGGATCGCGATCCGGGCGCTACTCACTGAGCGTTCCCTTGGTCGACGGCACGCCGCGCTCCTCGGGATCGATCGAGACCGCGACCCGCAGGGCGCGGGCGAAAGCCTTGAAGCTGGCCTCGATCATGTGGTGCGCGTTGGTGCCGTAGCGGACGTTGACGTGCAGGGTCAGCTTGGCGCTGTTGGCGACAGCACGGAAGAACTCCTCGGCCAGCTCGGTGTCGAAGCCGGCGATCGAGGTCGTCGGCAGGTCGGCCTCGAAGTGCGTGTAGGGGCGTCCGGAGATGTCGATCGCGCACTCGGCCAGCGACTCGTCCATCGGCACCACGGAGGCGCCGTAGCGGCGGATCCCGGCGCGGTCACCGAGCGCCTCGTCGAGCGCCTGGCCGAGCACGATGCCGACGTCCTCCACCGTGTGGTGGGCGCCGGTCTCCAGGTCGCCGTTGGCCTCGACCACCAGGCCGAGGCGGCCGTGGCGGGCGAGCAGGTCCAGCATGTGGTCGAGGAACCCGACCCCGGTCTGCGAGCTCGAGTCGCCGCCCCCGTCGAGGTCGAGGGACAGCTTGATCTGGGTCTCGGCCGTCTGCCGCTCTCTGTTCGCCGATCTGCTCATCGCCTAATCATCGCCGACTCGCCGTGAACGGGGAAGCCCTCGGCGCGGGCGAGGGCGTCGACGTGCGGCGCCAGCGCCGCCGCGGCGGCCGCGTCGATCTCGACGTTGGCGATCCGACGGCGGAACGCGGCCGGGCCGAGCGGCCCCGAGAAGCGACCGGCGCCACCGGTCGGCAGCACGTGGTTTGAGCCGGCGGCGTAGTCGCCGAAGGCGGTGGCGCCGTAGCGGCCGCTGAACACGCAGCCGGCGGTGGTGACCCGCTCGGCCAGCAGCGCCGCGTCGGTCTCGTCGAGCTCGAGGTGCTCGGGCGCGAAGGCGTTGGCGAGGGCGATCGCCTGCTCGGTCTCGCTGACCGCGACCAGCGCCAGCGGGGCGTCGGCGACGCTCGGTCGCTCGGCGGCGGCACGCTCGGTCGCGGCGGCGATCTCCTCCAGCACCCGCTCCTCGACCGCGACCACGACCAGCGGGCTGTCGGGGCCGTGCTCGGCCTGGGCGCAGAGGTCACGCGCGGCCCACTCGGGGTCGGCATCGTGGCCGGCGATCAGCATCAGCTCCGAGGGGCCAGCCAGCGAGTCGATCCCGACCGAGCCGTAGACGGCCCGCTTGGCCTCCCGCACCCAGGCGTTGCCGGGGCCGGCGATGACGTCGACCGCGGCGATCGTCTCGGTTCCGTAGGCGAGCGCGAAGATCGCCTGGGCGCCACCCATCGCGTATATCTCCTCGACTCCGCAGAGCGCCGCCGCGGCCAGCACCAGCGGGTGCAGGTTGCCGTCGGGACCCGGCGGCGAGGCGAGCGCGATCCGCCCCACTCCCGCAACCCGGGCCGGGATCGCGCACATCAGCACGCTGGAGGGATAGGCGGCGCGGCCGCCGGGCGCGTAGATGCCGGCGGCACCGACGGGCACCTCGCGCACGCCGACGCTGTGTCCCTGCGGCAGCCCGACCGTGGTGGGCGCAGCGAGCTGGGCCTCGGACACCGCCCGCACGTTGGCGGCGGCGACGTCGAGGGCCTCGCGCAGCGGCGCCTCGAGGCCGGCCAGCGCGGCGCTCGCGCGCCCCGGGTCCACCCGGGAGACCCGCAGCGGCGAGTCGACCGCGTCAAAGCGGTTGGTCAGCTCGAGCACGGCGGCGTCGCCGCCCTCGAGCACGGCTTTCCCGATCGGGGCGACGTCAACGGCCTCGCTCAGCCGCGTCGCCCAGAGGCGGATCTCG
>JBFXEM010000303.1:0-3715 GCA_050180135.1 Solirubrobacterales bacterium
TCCGATCTACGGCAAATGGATCGCCCTCGGAGCGATCGAGCCGAAGTTCTACGCGATCCTGATCGAGGCGATGGGCCTCGGCGACCGCGACCTGCCCGATCAGTACGACGAAACGTCCTGGGCCGCCGGCCGCGAGCTCTTCGCCGAGATCTTCCGCGGCCGCACCCAGGCGGAGTGGTCGGAGCTGCTACAGCCGCTCGATGCCTGCTTCAGCCCCGTCCTCACCTTCAGCGAGGCATACGAGCACGAGCACAACGTCGCCCACGGCTCCTTCATCGCGGTCGACGGGATCAAGCAGCCGGCGCCGGCGCCGCGCTTTAGCCGCACCCCGGGCGAGGTTCGCCGCGGCGCGGCGAAGGTCGGCGAGCACAGCGCCGAGGCACTTGGGGACTGGGGCTTCGAGGACGCTGAGATCGAGCGCCTGCGCGCCTCGGGCGCCGTCGCCTGACGGCTCTCTAGCAGCGACCGCAGACTCAGACGCCGCGCCAGACCGGCGCGCGCTTCTCGAGGAAGGCCTTGATGCCCTCCTGCACGTCCTCGCTCTCGGCCGCGACCTTGGCGGCGTCTTTGGAGAGCTGCCAGCCACGCTCATCGCCGGCTCCGGACTCGATCATCACGCGCCGCGATTCGCGCACCGCGATCGGCGCGTTGGCGGCGATCCGCGCGGCCAGCTCCAGCGCCGTCTCGGCGGCGGCGCCGGCGGCACAGACTCGATTCACGAGTCCGTGCCGGTGCGCGGTCTCGACATCGATCGGCTCGCCGGTGAGGACGTGCTCCATCGCCAGGTTCGGCGGCAGCTTGCGAGGCAGGCGGAAGAGGCCGCCGGCAGCCGCGACGAGACCGCGTTCGACCTCGGGCAGACCGAAGCGGGCGGCCTCGGAGGCGACCACCAGGTCGCAGGCGAGGACCAGCTCGGTCCCTCCCGCCAGCGCCGGACCGTCGACAGCGGCGATCACCGGCTTGGTCCGCTGGCGACGAACGAACCCGGCGAAGCCGCCGCGCTCGGTCGAGAGCTCGAGCCGGCGGCCGTCGCGGATCGCCTTCAGATCGGCCCCGGCGCAGAAGACGGGTGGGGTCGCGGTGAGCACGGCGACGCGCAGCTCGCCGTCGCCCTCGAGCTCGTCCATCGCCGCCTCGACGGCGTTCGTGACCTCGGGGCTGACCGCGTTGCGTGCCTCGGGACGATCGATCGTGATCACGGCCACGTGCTCGCCGTGACGCTCGAAGCGGACCACGCTGCTCTCTTCGGCCATCGCCTCAGGCCCCTTCCTTGAGGATCTTCAGGAGCCGAACCAGGTTGGAATCGAGCACGTGGGAGTTGCCCTCGTTCCAGTGCACCAGCTCTTTCAGGCCGCAGAGCTTCCAGCCTTCCTCGGTGCGGACGAGCTCGTCGCGGTAGTAGCCGACCACGGTCTGGATCGGGCCTCCGGTGCTGGTCGGCATCCAGTGTTTGCCCTGCATGATCGACATCACCGTGGCCCGGTCGCCGTCGAACTCCCAGCGCGAGGGATATTTAACGTGCTGGCTCTGCGGCATCTCGGCGAAGAAGGCGGCCAGCGCCCTGACCCAGTGGTCGGCCTTGATCGTCGGCATCGGCTCGTCGTAGAGCTCGAGCTCGGTGAAGTCGAGTGCGATCTCCTCGACCCAGCAACTGCGGTAGAGGTCCCAGTCGCGGGTGTCCATCCCGTAGCAGTAGGCGTTGATCACGTCTGTTATCTCCGCCCGGTCGAGCAGGTAGTTGACCTTGTCCTCGAGCGTTGCGAACTCCATCGAAATCTCCTCCGTGAGGAGCCAAGGACGCGCGCCTGGGATCCCTTCCCAGGCGCGGTTTCCGAGGCTCGGATCTCCTGGGCACAATTCTATATCTAATTCAAAGTCGAATCTCTCTCCGTCGTTTCCCACAACCGGCGCCTTCGCTCACCGACAGTACGCCGATCTGCCTCATATACTCAGCCGCGAGATGGCGAAACCGGCGCGGGTCGCGCGAAACGGCTCAGGCAGGGCCACTAGACCACTTGCGAAGTCCGCCGCGACCAGACGTCGCGTCCTCGATGCCGCCGCGCGCGTGCTGATGGAGCAGGGGTACGCGGCCACCCGGCTCGGCGACATCGCCGATCACGCGAACCTGCAAGCGGGCAGTCTCTACTACTACTTCGATTCGAAGGAGCAGCTGGTGGAAGAGGTGCTGCGCTACGGCGTTCAGTTCACCCACGCCCACGTGCGCACCGCGGTCGACCAGCTTCCGGAGGACGCGACGCCGGGCAAGCGGCTCGAAGCGGCGGTCGGCGCCCACCTGGAGTCGATGCTCGAGATCGGCGATCTCGCCCCCGCCCACGTGCGAACCTTCAACCAGATCCCGCCGGCGATGCAGGAGCGACTGCGGCCGCTGCGCCGCGCCTTCGGAAAATTCTGGGAGGAACTGGTCGACAACGCGATCGCCGCCGGCGAAGTTCGCGACGACGTCGATCCGTACATCATCCGCCTCTTCGTCACCAACTCCCTCGAACGGGTGCCCGAGTGGCGCCTGCGCACCCGCCGCTCCGCCGAGGAGCTCTCGAAGATCATGCGGACGATGATCTTCGAAGGCGTCGGCATCGGCGACAACTGGGCGCACTGACCCGAACTCTGCCGTTCGGCTGATCGCCTCAGTACAGGCTTTTCAGCAGGTCCTCGACTTCGACGGCGGTCTCGATCTTGCGGGGGTTGGTCAGGGCCATGAAGTCCTCGAGCGAGTCCTGGCCGATCGCCGCCATGTCCTCGTCGCTGACGTTCCATTCGCGCAGCGCGGTGTTCACGTCGAGCTGGGAGACGATCTCGCGCAACTTGTCGGCGGCAGCCTGTGCCGCGGCCGCGTCGTCGAGGCCTGCCGTCTGGATCCCCATCGCCTCGGCGACCAGCCGCTGCTGGGCAGCGTTGACGCTGCTGTTGAACTCCATCACCTTCGGCAGCAGGATCGCCGAGGTGACGCCGTGCGGGACGTCGCAATGGGCTCCGAGCTGGTGCCCGAGGGCGTGGCTGAGTCCGGCGGCGACGCTCGGCAGGGAGAAGATCGACATCCACGCCGCCATCTGGCAGAGCCCGCGCCCGGCAACGTCGTTGGGGTCCTTGCTGCTGGAGACCAGGTTCTCGGTGAGGATCTCGACCGCGCCGCGGGCCAGCGCGTTGGCGAAGGGAATCTGCACTGTCGAGCAGATCGTCTCGACCGCGTGGTCGAACGCCTTCATCCCGGTCGAGCCCCAAAGCCAGCCGGGGGTGGCAACGGTCAGCTCCGGATCGAGGATCACCAGCTTCGGCACGAACTCGCCCGTCGCGTAGGCGTCCTTCACGCCCCTGGAAGTATCGGTCGCGCCGGCCCAGAGCGTGTACTCGCCGGCGGAAAGGGTGGTCGAGACAGCGATGTGCGGAGTCGTCACCGGAGGCAACTCGGGGAACACGAGGCCGTCCGGCTCCTCGCGGAAGTGGTAGGCGCCGAGCTCACTTTCGTCGGTGATGTCGGCGGCCAGGCAGAGGGAAACGAGCTTGGTCGTGTCGACCGGGCTGCCACCGCCGAAGCTGACGAGAATGTCGGCGCCGGCCTCGCGCGCCGCCGCCGCGGCGGCGACCACGGTCGAACGCGGGACGTGCTGATGGGTCTCGCTGAAGACACCGCCGAAGCGGGCTCCGAGGGAATCCTGGAGCCGACCGACGAGATCGGTCTCGTTGGCGAGCGTCCTGC
>JBFXEM010000304.1:0-3714 GCA_050180135.1 Solirubrobacterales bacterium
CCTCGGCTACCTGTTCAAGGACGCTGCCCACCTCGAGCTGATCGACGCGGTGCGGGCGGCCGCGGAAGGGAAGCGCTACCTGCCGGCCGCGGTCTCGGCCGGGCTCTCGAAGAAGGACGGGGGGGAGGAGGACGAGCGCCAGGCGCTCTCCCCGCGCGAGGTCGAGGTGCTGCGGCTGATGGCCCTCGGCCACACCAACCGCGAGATCGCCGAACAGCTGGAGCTGAGCGTGCGCACGGTCGAGACCCACCGCTCCCACATCCAGCAGAAGCTGAACCTCAGCAGCCGTCCCGAGCTGACCCGGTACGCGCTCGCCCACGGCCTGATCGACGCCTGAGCGGGCGGCGCTTCGCCCACATATTTCGGTGTGGTCGAGCCCGGATGGGGGTTCCCGGCGGCATCCATAACTTGCCCGCAGATGACCTCTCTGGAACTCGCGCGCTGGCAGTTCGGGATCACCACCCTCTACCACTTCATCTTCGTCCCGGTGACGATCGGGCTGGCGATCTGCGTCGCCTACTTCCAGACCCGCTGGTACCGCAGCGGCGAGGAGCACTGGCTGCGCTCGACCCGCTTCTGGGGCAAGCTGATGCTGGTCTCCTTCGCGCTTGGCGTCGCCACCGGGATCGTCCAGGAGTTCCAGTTCGGGATGAACTGGTCGGACTACTCGCGCTTCGTCGGCGACATCTTCGGGGCGCCGCTGGCGATGGAGGGCCTGGCCGCCTTCTTCGTCGAGTCGACCTTCCTCGGGCTCTGGATCTTCGGCTGGGGCCGGCTCTCGAAAAAAGTGCACCTCGCCTGCGCCTGGCTGGTCGCCGGCTCGACCGCGCTCTCGGCCTACTTCATCCTCGCCGCCAACTCCTGGATGCAGCACCCGGTCGGCTACAAGATGTCCGGCGGCAAAGCGGAGCTGACCAACATCGCCGCGGTCCTCTTCAACAACACCGCGATCTACGCCTTCATCCACACGATCCTGGCCGCCCTGCTGACCGCGGGCATGATCCTGATCTCGGTCTCCGCCTGGCACCTGCGCAAGGGGCGCGAGGTCGAGGTCTTCGGCGGCGCGATGCGGCTGGCGCTGCCGCTGGTCACGTTGGCGGCGATCGTCACCGTTTTCGTCGGCCACTTCAACGGGATCCTGATGAGCCATCAGCAGCCGATGAAGATGGCCGCCGCCGACGCCGTCTTCGAGACCAAGAAGGGGGCCGGGCTCTCGCTGTTTGCCACCGGTGACTTCAAGTCCAACCCGGAAGGGCTGAACCGCAACATCGAGATCCCGCAGCTGCTCTCCTGGGTCTCGACCGGCTACCCGAACGGCGAGATCAAGGGGATCAACAACCTCAACCGGGAATACCAGGCAAAGTACGGGCCCGGCAACTACTCGCCGATCGTCGGCATCACCTACTGGACCTGGCGGGCGATGCTCGGCTGTGCCTTCGTGATGATGCTGTTCGCCGCCTGGGGCTGGTGGCTGATGCACCGGGGCCGGCTGCGCCAGTCCAGCCTCTTCCTCAAGCTCGCGGTCCCGGCGGTGGCGCTGCCGTTCGTCGCCAGCGCGACCGGCTGGCTGTTCACCGAGATGGGGCGCCAGCCCTGGGCCGTCTTCGGTCTGCTGAAGACCGACGCCGCCAACTCGCCCTCGGTCAGCGCCGCCGAGGTCTGGATCACCCTGATCGGCTTCACCCTGCTCTACGGGGTGCTGGCGGCGATCGCCGGGCGCGTCTTCTTCAAAGCGGTGCGCAAGGGTCCGGTCGAGGCCGGCAAAGCCGAGGACCCGGGCCAGGAGCTGGCCCTCGCCTACTGACATGGACGCCTACACCTTCCTTCAGGTCGTCTGGTTCGTCCTCATCTCGATCCTCTGGCTCGGCTACTTCGTGCTCGAGGGCTTCGACTTCGGGGTCGGGATGCTGATCCGCGCGGTCGGCAAGGACAAGGACGAGCGGCGCGCCGTGCTGCACTCGATCGGCCCGGTCTGGGACGGCAACGAGGTCTGGCTGCTGGTCGCCGGCGGTGCCACCTTCGCCGCCTTCCCGGAGTGGTACGCGACCCTCTTCTCCGGCTTCTACCTGGCTCTCTTCCTGATCCTGATCGGGCTGATCGTGCGCAACGTCAGCTTCGAGTTCTGGGGCAAACACGACGACGAAGGCTGGCGCAAGCGCTGGGAGTGGACGCTGATCCTCGGCAGCGCCCTGCCCGCCCTGCTCTGGGGGGTCGGCTGGGCCAACATCGTCCACGGCGTCCCGATCAACGCCCAGCACGAGTACACCGGCACCCTCTTCGATCTGCTCAACCCATACGCGCTGTTGGGTGGCGTTACCACCCTGACGTTGTTCCTTGCTCACGGCGCGATCTTCCTCAACCTCAAGACCGAGGGAGTGATGGGTGAGCGGGCGAAGGCGATTGCCGGCCGGGTTGCTCCCCCTGCGGCAGCGGCCGGCATCGCCTTCTTGCTCTGGACCGTGCTCTCCCACGAGGGTGGGGTCGACGTCGCCTCGGCCCTGCTGGCCGCGGTCTCGGCGCTGGCGCTGGTCGCCGCCGCGGTGCTGGCCGGGCGCGAGCCGCTGCGGGCCTTCTACGCCACCACCGCTGCGATCCTCGCTCTCTTCCTGGCGCTGTTCGTCGACCTCTTTCCGCACACGATGGTCTCCAGCACCGACGCCGCCTTCTCGATGACCCTGAACCAGTCCTCCTCCTCGGACTACACGCTGACCGTGATGACCGTGGTGGCGGTGCTGCTGGTCCCGGTCGTGCTCGCCTACCAGGCCTGGACCTACTGGGTCTTCCGCCACCGCGTCTCCAGCGAGGACTTCGGCGACGTCCGCAGCCCGCTCGATCTGATCGACAAGGCCAAGGGGGATCATGGCGACGGCGAGCCCGAGCCGGCAGGACCCCGAGGCTAGAAGCCGGGCCCGGGAGACGCAGCGCCGGCTTGGCCGCACGAGCCGGGCGGCACGCGTCCACCTCGGCGCCACCGCCGGCCTCGGGCTGGTGGCGACGGCGCTGATCGTCGCCCAGGCGACGCTGCTCGCGCACGTCATCACCGACGCCTTTCTCGGCGGCGCCTCGCTGGCCGAGCTGACCCCGCAGCTGCTCTGGCTGGCGGCGATCTCGCTCGCCCGCGGCCTGGTCGACGCCGGCTTCGAGGCGGGCGGGCGGATCGGCGCCGCCGCGGTGATGGGCGAGCTGCGCGCCCGGCTGGTGCGCCAGCTGCTGCTGGTCCGGCCGGGGGCGCTGCAGGGCGAGCGCTCGGGTGAGCTGGCGACGGCGGCGGTGCAGGGCGTCGACGCGCTCGAGGCCTACTTCGCGCGCTACCTGCCGCAGGTCGTGCTGGCGGCCCTGGCGCCGCTCTTCATCCTCGCCTGGACGATCCCGCGCGACTGGCAGGCGGCGGCGATCCTGGCCGTGACCGCGCCGCTGATCCCCGTCTTCATGATCCTGATCGGGCGCTTGGCCGAGCGCTCGACGCGGCGGCGCTGGCGCCGGCTCTCGCGCCTGGGCTCGCGCTTCCTCGACCTCGTCGGCGGCCTGCAGACGCTGCGCGCCCACGGCCGCGCGGAGGCCCAGGCCGACTCGATCGCTGCAGCGGGGGAGAGCTACCGGCGGGAGACGATGGCGACGCTGCGGATCGGCTTCCTCGCGGCCCTGGTCCTGGTGTTGCTGGCGATGATCGGGGTTGCCCTGGTCGCGGGCACGGTCGGGATCCAGCTGGCCGAG
>JBFXEM010000305.1:0-3712 GCA_050180135.1 Solirubrobacterales bacterium
CCTCCAGCGCCACGCTCGTGCCCTCGGGGATGCTGCACGACGCGATCAACAAGGCGCTGGCGGGGGCGATCCCCGACCACGACCAGGCCGGCACCGCCCGCAGCAGCAACGTCCCCCAGTTCTTCGGGACCGACACCGAGACCGGCGAGGAGTGGGCGATGATGATCTTCAACAACTGCGGCGGCTCCGGCGCCTGCAAGGAGGCCGACGGCTGGGCCCTGCAGGAGAGCACGGCGGCGATGGGCGGCCAGAAAGCGCTGCCGATCGAGCAGATGGAGCTGCTGCACCCGGTGCTGGTCGAGGAGATGGAAATCGAGACCGACTCGATGGGCTTCGGGACCACGATCGGCGGCTTCGGCTGCCGCTTCACGCTGCGCCCCCTGCACGGCTCGATGGACTGCATCACCTTCGGCGACGGCACCGCCAACCCGCCGCACGGGATCCTCGGCGGCACTGCCGCGATCGGCGGCGGCCAGTTCGTGGAGGACGCGGAGAGTGGCAGGCGCACCTACGTCTCCGCCTCCGGCCGGATCCGGATCGACGAGGGCAACACCTGGACCGGCGTCGTCACCGGCGGCGGCGGCTACGGCAGCCCGCTGGAGCGCGACGCCGAGCGCGTGCGCCAGGAGGTGCGAGACCGGGTGATCAGCCGCGAGGCGGCCTACGAGGTCTTCGGGGTCGTGCTCGGCGAGGGCGAGGACCCGGCGCTCGAGGAGGCGGCGACCGCGGAGCGCCGGGCCGAGCTGGGCAAGCGCGAGCTGCCGCTGGTCACGCCGACCGTGCCCGACGCCGCGACCTGGTTCAGCGACGACAGCCGCGAGGGCGACGTCTACCTCGAAAACCCCACCGGCTAGTGATGGAGGCAGCGATGAGCAGCAGCGCAGAGGGCCGCGAGGGCGGCTATGACCCGATCACCTTCAGCGTCATCCTCAGCCGCTTCGACGCGATCGTCGAGGAGATGACGCGGGTGTTGGAGAAGTCGGCCTGGACCTCGATCCTCGCCCTCGCCCACGACTACTCGTGCGCGATCTACGACGCGGTCCCGCGCCAGGTCTCGATGTTCGACGCGCTGCCGATCCACACCGCCTCGCTGCACGTCGCCGTCCAGGAGATCGCCGACTCCTTCGAGGGCGACATCAACCCCGGCGACGTCTTCCTCTTCAACGACCCCTACTCGGGCAACACCCACATCGGCGACTACGTCACCGCCGCGCCCGTCTTCAGCGACGACCGGCTCGTCTTCTGGTCGGTGACCAAGGGCCACCAGATGGACACCGGCGCCTACATCCCCAGCTCGGTCGTCTCCTCCGCCGCCGACATCTACCAGGAGGGGATCACGATCCCGCCGATGAAGATGGTCGAAGCCGGCGCGCTGCGCGAGGACTTCTTCCGCCTGCTGCTCTCCAACCTGCGCTACGCCGACCTCGTCGAGGGCGATCTGCGGGCCCAGATCGGCTCGATCGAAAAGGCGCGCCAGCGGCTGCAGGAGCTCTGCGCCGAGTACGGCACCGACGTCGTCCTCCGCTACGTCGACGAGATCATCTCCTACTCGAGCAAGCGCACCGGGGCCGAAATCGCCTCGATGCCCGACGGCACCTACGAGGCCGAAGGCTGGATCGACAGCGACGGCTTCGGCACCGAGCACATCCCGGTCCGGGTCGCGGTCACGATCGAGGGCGAAAACGCGAAGGTCGACTACGCCGGCTCCGGGCCGCAGGCCAAGGGCGGCGCCAACGGCAGCTTCGCGACCTCGCAGGCGGCCGGCGCCGTCCCCTTCCTCTACTACATCGACGCCGACATCCCCCACAACCAGGGCGTGATCGACCACGTCGACGTCTCCGCCGAAGAAGGGACGATCTGCTTCGCCAAGTTCCCGGCCTCGACCTCCTGCGCGACGATCGTCCCCTCCGACCTGATGCAGGACGTCGTCAACCGGGCCTTGGTGGCGGCGATGCCCGAGCGCGTCCCCGCCGGCGGCACCCGCTGCGCCAACATCCCCCAGTTCGCCGGCACCGGCCCCGAGGGCGACGCCCCCTGGGGATTCATGCTCTTCAACAACGCCGGCGCCGGCGGTGCCGCCAAGGGCAACGACGGCTGGCCCCTCTGGTACAACCAGGCCGCCCTCGGCGGGATGAAAATCCAGCCGATCGAGCAGCTGGAGCTGCTCTACCCGGTGCGGATCGAGCGTTGTGAGATCGACACCGACTCGGTCGGCTTCGGCCAGTGGCTGGGCGGTCCCGGCAACGTCTGCGCGGTGCGGCCGCTGAGCGACGAGATGGTGACGATCACCTTCGGCGACGCCGCCTCCAACCCGCCGCACGGGGCGATGGGCGGCTACCAGGGCAGCGGCGGCGGCCAGTACGTCGAGGACGAGCAGACCGGCCAGCGCCGCTTCGTCTCCTCCAGCGGCGCCTTCGCGGTCGACCACCGGCGCGAGGTCTACGTCGGCGTCTCCACCGGCGGCGGTGGCTGGGGCGCGCCGCACGAGCGCGACGCCGAGCGCGTCCGGCTCGACGTCCGCGACGGCATCGTCAGCCGCGCGGCGGCGCTGGAGGTCTTCGGCGTCGCCCTCTCGGCCGATCCCGACCCGGTCCTCGACCCCGAGGCGACGGCGGCGCGGCGGGCCGAGCTGGCGCAGGTCGAGCGGCCCGTGGTCGAACCGACCGAGCCCAACGCCTCGCCCTGGCTGCGCCAGCACATGCGCGACGGCGACACCTACGACCTCGACCCGCTGCTGTAAGCGGCGCCGGCAAGGAGAGCGATCAGATGAGCTACCGAATCGGCGTCGACATCGGCGGCACCTTCACCGACTTCACGGTCGCCCGCGAGAGCGGCGAGCTGCTGCTCTGGAAGGAGGACTCGACCCCGGCCGATCCGGGCCAGGCGGTGCTCACCGGGCTCGCCGCCGTCGCCGAGCAACTCGATACCGACACGGCGGGGCTGCTGGGGGAGACGGAGCTCTTCGTCCACGGCACCACGGTCGCGACCAACATGCTGATCCAGCGCAACGGCCCGACGATCGGGCTGCTCTGCAGCGAGGGCTTCCGCGACGTCCTCTACTTCCGCGACGGCTACAAGCCCGAGCGCTTCAACATCCACCTGCCGCACCCGCAGGAGCTGGTCGACCGCTGGCTGCGGATCGGCGTGCCGGGCCGCTTCGACCCCGACGGGGTCGAGGTCGTCGCGCTCGACGAAGAGGCCGTGCGGGCCGCGGCCGCCCAGTTCCGCGAGGCCGGCGCCAGCGCCGTCGCGGTCGCCTTCCTCTGGTCGATGCTCTACCCCCAGCACGAGCTGCGCGCGGCGGAGATCCTCGCCGAGGAGCTGCCCGGGGTCGACGTCATCTGCTCGCACGTCGTGCTGCCGGAGATCCGCGAGTGGGAGCGCACCTCGGCGACCGCGATGAGCGCCTACGTGATGCCGAAGATCCGCGAGTACCTGACCGCTCTCGCCTCGGAGCTGGAGAGCGGCGGGCTCGGCCTGCCGCCGCTGATCATGCAGATCAACGGCGGCTGTGCGCGGGTGCCGCAGATCCTCGCGGCGCCGGTCAACATCCTCGCCTCCGGTCCCGCCGCCGCCCCCGCCGCGGCGCAGCACTTCGCCGGCGCGATCGGCGCGGACCTGATCTCCGTCGACATGGGCGGGACCAGCCTCGACGTCTGCCTGATCGAGGGCGGCCGGGCGGCGATGAGCCGTGAGATCCAGGTCGAGGGGC
>JBFXEM010000306.1:0-3708 GCA_050180135.1 Solirubrobacterales bacterium
CGGCCGAAAACCCGGCGAAACCCCGGCGCTCGCGTCATCCCGCTCGCCGGTCGCACCGCGGTGGCGGTCCGCCACCTGCCCGACTCCGGACTGATGGTGCGAATGACCCGCGGTCGCGCCTGGATCGGCGTCCTCGGCGTGCTCCTGGTCGGCATCGTCGCCCTCAACGTCGTCACCCTCAGCTTCGCCGCCTCGGCCGGCAAGATCGACGCTCAGATCACCGCCCTCGAAAAGGAGAACAGCCTGCTCGGCAACCGCGCCGCCACCCGCGGCGGCGTCGGCCGGGTCCGCGCCGCCGGCTCCGCCCTCGGCCTCTCGATGCCCTCCAGCGAGAGCATCCACTTCGTCGATTCCAACCGCGACGCGATCGCGAAAGCCGCCGCCCGTCTCGCGGCCGCTTCGCCCTAGGAAGCAGAGCGGATGCGTTTGATCGAGCGCAGGATCGGCCTCCTCTTCGCCGCCTTCCTGCTCTGTTTCCTCGTCGTCGTCGGGCGCGCCTTCTGGCTGCAGGGGGTGCAGGGCTCTTCGCTGGCCTCGCAGGCGATCTCGCAGCAGAGCGAAACGATCACCGTGCCCGGCCTGCGCGGCAGCCTGCTCGACCGCCGCGGCAACGAGCTCGCCGCCTCCGAGGACGCGGCGACGATCTACGCCACGCCCTACCAGGTGAAAAACCCGCCGGCGACGGCGGACAAGCTGGCGAAGATCCTCGAGCTCGACCCCGCCGACGTGCTGGAAGACCTAACCGCGGAAAGCGGCTTTTCCTACATCGCCCAGAAAATCCCGCTCGAACAGGCGGCGCGGATCGAGCGACTAAACCTGGAAGGAATCGGCGAGCTGCCCGACAGCCGCCGCACCTACCCGCAGGGTGAAATGGCCGGTCAGGTGATCGGCTCGGTCGGAACCGAAAACCAGGGCCTGACCGGGCTCGAGATGGGCGAGGAATCCGTCCTCAGCGGCACCGACGGCGAACGCCGCATCGTCACCGACGCGCTCGGCGACCCGATCCGGCTGGAAACCGCGAAGGAGAGCGAGGACGGGGAAGACATCCGGCTGACCCTCGACCCGTTGATCCAGGAGAAAACCGAACGGGCCCTGGCCGAAGTCGGCGAAACGTACACGCCGAAGGGCGCGACCGCGATCGTCGTCGAACCGCAGAGCGGCCAGATCCTGGCGATGGCCAACTGGCCGCCGGTCGACCCCAACGACCTCGCCAACTCCAGCAACGAAGACCTGGGGAACCGGGCCACGGGCTTCAACTACGAGCCCGGCTCGACCTTCAAGGCGTTCACCGTTGCCGCGGCGCTGCAGGAAAAACTGGTGACCCCGACCAGCACCTTCACGCTCGAACCGACGATCCAGGTCGCCGACCGCACGATCGAGGAGTCGCACGAACGCGGCACCGAAAACCTCAGCGTCGGCGAAATCCTCGCCCACTCCTCGAACGTGGGGGCGGTCACGATCGGTCTCAAGGTCGGCAGCGAGAAATTCAGCCGCTGGATCAACCGCTTCGGCTTCGGCAGGCCGACCGGGGTCCAGTTCCCGGGCGAGGAACAGGGCCTGGTCCCCGAGCTCGACGAATACTCGGGCTCGACGATGGGCAACCTGCCGCTTGGCCAGGGGCTCTCGGTGACGCCGATGCAGATGATCGCCGGCTACGGCGCGATCGCCAACGGCGGCATCCTCAAGCGCCCGCAGCTGATCGAGCAGATCGGCGAAGAAAAGGTGCGCGAGCCGAAGGGCAAGCGGGTGATCGACGCCGACGTCGCCGCCGAGCTACGCGAAATGCTCGAGGGCGTGCTGGCGCCCGGCGGTACCGCGTCGGAGGTCAGCGTCCCCGGCTACACCCTCGCCGGCAAGACCGGAACCGCCCAGGTGGCCGAAAACGGGACCTACTCGGAGACCAAATACGTCGCCTCCTTCATCGGCTTCGCCCCGGCCCGCAACCCGAAGCTGCTGGCGGCCGTGATCGTCGACCAGCCGCAGGGCGAAATCTACGGTGGCTCGGTTGCGGCACCCGCCTTCGGCCAGATCGCCGCCTACGCTCTGCCCTACCTCGGTGTGGCGCCCGAATAGGGCACCGAGGCCCGGCCTAGAATCGCGGCGATGAGGCTGGACGAGCTTGTCGGGGGCGGCGCCGGTGCCCGGATCCGGGGGGATGGGGGCACCGATGTCACCGCGCTCGCCTATGACAGCCGCAAGGCCGGGCCGGGGACGCTGTTCTTCTGCGTGCCCGGGGAGAAGGTCGACGGGCACCGGTTCGGCCCGGCTGTCGCCGCGGCGGGGGCGGCGGCGCTGGTCGTCGAGCGTGAGCTGGCGCTCGACATCCCCCAGGTAGTGGTCGGCGACGCACGGGCGGCGATGGCGCCGCTGGCTGCGCGCTTCTGGGGTGACCCGACGGCGCGGCTGCGGGTCGTCGGGGTGACCGGGACCAACGGCAAGACGACCACCGCGTTCCTCGTCCGCGAGCTCCTCGAAGCGGCAGAGGTCCGCTGCGGCCTGCTCGGTACCGTCAAGCAGGTTGTCGCCGGGGTCGAGGAGGAGGTGGTGCGGACGACGCCGGAGGCGATCGAGCTGCAGTCGACTTTCCGGCGCATGCTCGACGGCGGCGACCGCGCCTGCGCGATGGAGGTCTCCTCGCACGCGATGGTCCTGCACCGCGCCGACGCGATTCATTTCGCCGTCGCCCTCTTCACCAACCTGACCCAGGACCACCTCGACTTCCACGCCGACATGGAGGACTACTTCCGGGCCAAGCGGATGCTCTTCGAGGCCGCCGAGGGGGCGCGGATCACCAATGTCGACGATTCCTACGGGCGGCGCCTGGCCGAGGAATTCGAGTGCGTCACCTTCTCCGCCGAGGGGGCGGCGGCCGACTACTCGGCCAGCGCGGTCGAGTTCGACGCGGGCGGGGCCAGCTTCACCGTCAACGGGGAGCTGCAGCTGCGCACCGGCCTGCCGGGACACTTCAATGTCGCCAACGCCCTGGGCGCGTTCGCGGCGGCGCGGGCGCTCGGGGTCGAGGCGGAGGCCGCCGCGGCGGGCCTGGCGCGGGCGGCGCGGGTGCCGGGGCGCTTCGAGCCGATCGACGAGGGGCAGGACTTCGCCGTCCTGGTCGACTACGCGCACACTCCGGACTCGATGGAGAACGTGCTGCGGGCGGCGCGCCGGCTCACCCGCGGCCGGCTGATCTCGGTCTTCGGCGCCGGCGGCGACCGCGACCGCGACAAGCGGCCGAAGATGGGCCGGGCCGGGGGGGAGCTCTCCGACCTCGCCGTCGTCACCTCCGACAACCCGCGCTCGGAGGACCCGGACGCGATCGTCGCCGAAGTCGCGGCCGGGGCCGAGGGCGGGGCGGCCGAGCTCGTGGTTGAGGTCGATCGTCGCGCCGCGATCGCCCTGGCACTGGGGCGGGCGCGAGCCGGTGACACCGTCGTCATCGCCGGCAAGGGCCACGAGCAGGGCCAGGAATTCGAGCAAGGCCGCAAGATCCCCTTCGACGACCGCGAGGTCGCCCGCGAGGAGCTGCGTCGGCTGGGCGGGGCGGGCACCGCGGCGAGCGCCGGAGACTCGGCGTGAACCTCTCCCCGCAGGAGATCGCCGCCGCGCTCGGGGCCGAGATGCTGGCCGAGGGCGCCCCCGATTCGCCGCGGCGGGCGACGATCGACTCCGCCAGCTCGGGCCCCGGCGACCTCTTCTTCGGCCTCCCCG
>JBFXEM010000307.1:0-3704 GCA_050180135.1 Solirubrobacterales bacterium
CCTGCACCAGGGTGAGTGCGGCAAGGCCGTCGTCGGCTTCAAGAAGGCGATGCGGGAGATGGGCTACATCGCCAACAGCGGCTCCTGCTTCGGCGGCAAGACCGCCCGCGGCGTGCTCGCCTATCGCAAAGTCAACGGCATGAGCCGCAGCATGCGTGCCGGCGCCGGCCTTGTCCGCAGCGTCTACGCCGGCAAGGGCGCCTACCAGGTGCGCTACCCCAACGCCGGTGAGCACGTCGAGGCGCCGCTCGACAAGCAGGTGATCGTCTTCACCAAGGGCGACAAGCCGTTCGCGATCTACCCGATCTCCTCCGGCAAGTCCTCGACCCCGACCGTGACCGGCCACTTCGAGTTCATCCGCACCGAACCCGGCTACAACTCGCACGGGATGTACTACTCGTTCTACTTCTACGGCGGCTACGCGATCCACGGCTACGAATCGGTGCCCGACTACCCCGCCAGCCACGGCTGCTTGCGCACCTTCATCGCCGACCAACCCGAGATCTACAACCGCATATTTTTCGGCGAGGACATTTTCATCTGGTAGGTGGGCGGGGCGGCGCGATCGCCCACCTGCGGCCGCGCGTGGCACTGCGCGGCCCTGCGTCCTCGGTTGTCTGAATAGCGCTGCTATTCAGACGCCCTGCGTCCTTGTTCCGCTTGGCCACGCACGCCCTCGGTTGGGCGCTCGCTTGCCCGACCACCTCCCAGCTGAAAGCGGGGGCCCGGCCTCCCTGAAGGTCACCAACAAACACGCTCGATTGGGAGAATGAAAGTTGCGGTAAAAACGGCGGCTGAGATCGGAGGGCGCATGAAGGTGTTCGTGGCTGGGGCCAGTGGGGCGATCGGGAGGCCGTTGGTGCGGCAGTTGGTGGCCGCAGGGCACGAGGTGACCGGGATGACGCGGCGCCAGGAGGCGGCGGCGGAGATGCGGGCGGTGGGGGCGCGTGGGGTGGTTTGCGACGCCTTCGACGCGGAGGGGTTGCGGCAGGCCGTCGCCGCCGCCTCGCCGCAGGCCGTCGTCCACCTGCTGACCGCGCTGCCGCATCGCTACAAGCCGAAGAGCGACTACCTGGCGGCGACCAACCGGATCCGGATCGAGGGGACCCGCAACCTCGTCGCCGCGGCCGCCGCCGCCGGGGTGCGGCGGCTGGTCGCCGAGAGCATCGCCTTCCTCTACCTGCCGCAGGGCGGCTGGGTGAAGGACGAGGGGGCGCCGATCTTCGACAGCGCCCCCGGCGCCTTCGGCGCGGCGACGCGGTCGGCGGCCGAGCTCGAGCGCCAGGTGCTGGCGGTCGGCGGGATCGACGGCCTCGTCCTCCGCTACGGCTGGCTGTACGGGCCGGGGACCTACTACGACCGCGGCGGGCAGCAGGCCGAGGAGGTCGAGCGGCGACGCTTCCCGGTAGTCGGCAAGGGGACCGGGATGTTCTCCTTCGTCCACGTCGAGGACGCGGCAGCGGCGACCCTGGCGGCGCTCGAGCGCGGCGCTCCCGGCATCTACAACGTCGTCGACGACGAGCCCGCCCGGCTCAGCGAGTGGCTGCCCGTCTACGCCAAGGCGCTGGGCGCGCCGCCGCCGCGCCGGGTGCCCGCCTGGCTCGCCCGCATGGTCGCCGGCGCCGGCTCGGCGGGCGCCGCCCTGGAGCTGCGCGGAGCCGCGAACGCCAAGGCCAAGCGCGAGCTCGGCTGGGAGCCGGCCTACCCGAGCTGGCGGCGCGGCTTCGCCGACGCCCTCGCCTGAACGCTTTCGGTAGCGATAGCGACAAAAAGCCTCCAGCGGGCGGCCGCGTAGGATGGCGGCCGTGACCGACCTCGCCGCCGCCAAGTCAACGCTGCTGTCCGTGCTGCGCGAGCATTCGCTGATCCTCGGCGAAGTGACGCTGGCTAGCGGGGCGATCGCCCAGTACTACGTCGACGCGCGGCGGACGCTGATGCGCCCGGACGGCTTCAAGGCGGCCGGCGAGCTGATCGCCGCGACCGCGACCGAGCTAGGGGCCGAGGCCGTCGGCGGTCCGGCGACCGCCGCGATCCCGCCCGCCTGCGCGGCGATTGCCGTCCCCGCGGGTGCGGACCTGGTCGCTTACTTCGTGCGTGGCGAGCGCAAGGAGCACGGCCTCCAGCGCTGGGTCGAGGGCCCGGTCGAGGAGGGGATGAAGTGCCTGGTCGTCGAGGACACGGTGACGACCGGCGGCTCGACCGCGACCGCGATCGGCCGCATCCGCGAACAGGGACTGGATGTCGTCGGCGTCGTTGCCGTGGTCGACCGCCTTGCCGGCGGCGGCGAGAAGATCGAGGCCGCCGCCTCCGCGCCCTACCGCGCCCTGGTCACGATCGACGAGATCTATCCGGATCGTCCCGATCGCGGCTGAGGTGGCCGCCGTCTGATGGAGCCCGACGCCGTCGAGATCCGCGTGCTCGGCTGCTTGATCGAGAAGCAGCGGACGACCCCGGACGCCTACCCGCTCTCTCTGAACGCGCTGCGGCTGGCCTGCAACCAGTCGACCAACCGCGATCCCGTCGTCGCCTACGACGAGGAGACGGTCAGCGCCGCCCTGCGCCGGCTCGCCCTGCGCGGCTGGACCCGGCTCGCCAGCGGCGCCGGCAGCCGCGCCCGCAAGTACCGGCACCTGCTGCCGGAAGCGCTCGGGCTCGACGACGCCGAGGTGGCGCTGTTGGCGGTGCTGATGCTGCGCGGCGAGCAGACGCCGGGTGAGCTGAAGCAGCGCAGCGAGCGGCTGCACGGGTTCACCGACCTCGCCGCCGTGCAGGAGACCCTCGACGGGCTGATCGAGCGCGGCTGGGTCGCCCGCCACGCGCGCCGGCCGGGGCAGAAGGAGGAGCGCTTCTCACAGTTGCTCGGTGGCGAGGAGGAGGAGGCGGTCGCGGTGGCCGAGGCGACCGATCCGGGCGTCCCCGCGGGCGCGGAGGCGGCTTCGATGGGCCTCCCCGAGGAGCTGGTCGGCAGCGGCGACCCGGCCGCCGAAGACGAGCGCCTGCGCCGGCTCGAAGACGAGCTGAAGGCGCTGCGCGAGGAGCTCTCCAGCCTGCGCGAGGCGCTCGGCGGCGACTGAGCTCGCTCCGCGGGCTCGCGAAGCCTCAGCGGCGCTCGATCGCGACCACGGTCACCCGGCGCCCGCCGGGGATCGCGGCGACGACCTGGGTGCGCAGCTTGCCGCGCAAGCGCAGCAGCTCGCGGCCACCGGCGCTGAGCGGGATCGTGTACGCGTGCGAGCGGCCGCCGCTGAGCTGGAAGCTGCGGCGCGCGAGCGAGCGCTTGATCGTGCGCAGCCGCGCCGGGCGACCGTGGGCGCCGCGGACCGCGACCTTGAAGCGGGTGCGCAGCGCCAGCTGCCCCGGGCACGGGGTCCCCGCCGGCCAGGCGCAGGCGATCCGCAGGCGCACGCCGTTGCGGGTGGCGTGGACGTTGGAGAGGGTGATCGCGACCGGGATCCGGGTCGTCTTGCAGGCGATCAGGCGGTCGGCCCCGGGGCCGAGGTCGAGGGCGTAGACGCAGACCGGTTGCGCCCCTGACTTGACGGTCGGGATGCTGACGTCGAAGCCGTGCGCGGGGCCGGCCTCCGGGTACTCCGCGACGAGGTCGCGCCGGAGCTGGTTGGCGATCGGCCCGAGTTCGTATTCGAGTGCGTTCGGGGAGCCGGCGCGGCCGCCGACGTAGACCCGGATCGAGAGCGGCGAGGTCG
>JBFXEM010000308.1:0-3698 GCA_050180135.1 Solirubrobacterales bacterium
CGCCCGGTCGGCGGCGTCGCGGCCGGAGCGCTTGCCGAAGATCAGCGTGTCGAGCAGCGAGTTGGCGCCGAGCCGGTTGCCGCCGTGGACCGAGACGCAGGCGGTCTCGCCGGCGGCGTAGAGGCCGGGGACGTCGGTGCGGCCGTCGATGTCGGTCTTGACCCCGCCCATCGTGTAGTGGTTGCCCGGCTTGATGTGGATCGGTTCGCGGGTGATGTCGACGCCGGCGAAGTCGCGGCCGACGAGGACGATCTCGCGCAGCGCCTCGTGCACGCGCTTTTTCGGCACCACGGTGATGTCGAGGGCGACGGTGCCGTCGGGGAAGCCGCGGCCCTCGTTGATCTCGGTCTGCTCGGCGCGGGAGACGACGTCGCGCGAGGCCAGCTCCATCTTGTTCGGCGCGTACTTCTCCATGAAGCGTTCGCCGTTCTTGTTGAGCAGATGGGCGCCCTCGCCGCGGGCGCCCTCGGTGATCAGGAAGCCCTTGCCCGCCAGCGTCGTCGGGTGGTACTGGATCATCTCCATGTCCATCAGCTTGGCGCCGACCCGGTAGGCCATCGCGATCCCGTCGCCGGTGCAGATCAGGGCGTTGGTGGTCGGCTTCCAGACCTGGCCGTTGCCGCCGCAGGCGAGGATCACCGACTTCGCCTCGAACAGCTCCATCGAGCCGTCGGCGACGTTGCGGGTGACGACGCCGCAGCACTCGCCCTCCTCGTCGATCGCCAGCGCGGTGCTGAACCACTCCTCGTAGCGAGCGACCTGCGCCGAATATTTCATCAGCTGCTCGTAGAGCACGTGCATGATCGCCTGACCGGTGATGTCGGCGACGTAGTAGGTGCGGGCGGCGGAGGCGCCGCCGAAGGCGCGGGTCCCGAGCTTGCCTTCCTCGTTGCGGTGGAAGGTGACGCCGAGATGCTCGAGGTGGAGGATCTCGTCCGGGGCCTCGCGGGTCATGATTTCGATCGCGTCCTGGTCGCCCAGGTAGTCGGATCCCTTGATCGTGTCGAAAGCGTGCGACTCCCAGGAGTCGCCGGGGTTAAGCGCGGCGTTGATGCCGCCCTGGGCAGCGTTTGAATGGGAGCGGACCGGGTGGACCTTGCTGATGATCCCGACCGACACGCCTTGCTCGGCGGCGGCTAGTGCGGCTCGCTGTCCGGCGAGGCCGGCACCAATTACGAGAACGTCATGAGTAGGCACGAGCGCTGATGCTATAGGTGTGAAATCCGAGCTTGCAGTCGGATTTCGAGCCCCGCCGTCGACGGACCTAAAAGGCGAGCTATAGGCGGCTTTTCGGCCTGTCGACGCTTAGAGCCAGCGCTCGCCCAGACGGCGGATCGCGGCCTCGCTGAGTCGCACCGCGTCGGCGACGGTGCCGAAGTCGACGTTCGCGGCGAGGTCGTGGGACCAGTGGTAGTTGGCGGGCTGCTTGAGGTCGGTGCAGCCGGCCAGGACGGCGGTTTCGTAACCGGCCGCGGCGGGCTCGAGCCCGTCGGTGCCGTTGTGCAGGCGCAGGTTGGGGAAGAGCCAGATGCCGAGCTCCTCGGCCAGCCCGTCCATGAAGGCGAGCGCGCGCGGCGGGTACTCGCGCATCTTCAGGAAGCCCTCGCCGCGCAGGACCAGCAGGTGGGGGGAGCCGACCGACTCCAGGCAGAGGAAGAAGGTGCTCTCCCGCGGGAGGCTCGGGAAGTGGCGCTCGCCGAACGCTTTCATCCCCTCGCTGAAGGACTCCTCGGAGCCGGTCGAGAGCAGGATCAGCCGCGTGCCGGCCGGCGGCTCGGCGGCGAAGCGGCGGGCCAGCGCCAGCAGGGTGACGACCGAGGTGCCGTTGTCGTTGGCGCCGGGGACGACCTTGCGGGTGCCGATGTCGGCCATCGCCGCGACCGAGCCGAGTCCGAGCAAGAGGCCCAGCTTGGCCAGCGCTCGGCGGCCACTGAGAGCGCCGAGCGCGGCCAGGACGGGTCCGCCGATCACCGGAGCCATCAGCGGCGGGCTCGTGTCGGTCCTCTCGATCAGGCCGAGGCGGTCGGCCAGCGGCGGGATCGCTGGGTGGAAGACGAGCCCGGAGTGGGCGGAGTCGTGGTGGGCGATGACGACGACGGTGCGCTCGGCCCGCGGGTCGCCGAGCTCGCAGACGACGTTGTAAGTGGTGCGCTTGGGCAGCAGCCGGCGCAGGCGCCGCTGCCCGGGCGGGAAGTCGTCGGCGATCCCGGCGGCGCCGATCGCGCCCAGCACGGTTCCGAGCGCCCGCCGTTCCCGCAACGCCGCGATCGCCCCAAGCGCGCCCATCGCCGCGCCGATCCCCAGCGGCCACCAGTAGGTCCCGTGAGTAGGCTCGGCCTCGATCCGCGCCCCGGCGCCCTCCTCGGCGAAGCGCGCCACCAGCCACTCGGCGGCCCGCCGCTCGCCCTCGGAGGCCGAGGGGCGGTCGATCCGCTCCAGTTCCTCGAGCCGCTCGCGCAGCCAATTCGTCTCACTGGCCATCTGGCCAAGGACCGTACCCGCTTACCATTGGTCGATGCTCGGTGGCGGCTCCTTCACGCTCTTCCACGTTCGCGGGATCAGGATCGCGGTCGACTGGTCGTGGTTCCTGATCCTCTTTTTCCTGATCTTCACCTGGTCGTCGGCCTATGGCGATGCGCTGGGGGAATCGAGCACGGCCCCGGCCCCGTTCGCCCTTGCGATCGCCAGCGCCCTCGGATTCTTCGGCTCGATCCTCCTGCACGAGCTCGGCCACGCCTTCGCGGCCCTGCGGCGCGGGATCGGGATCACCAGCATCCAGCTCTGGATCTTCGGCGGCGTCGCCACCCTCGACCGCGAGTCCGACACCCCGCGCACCGAGTTCGAGGTGGCCGCGGCGGGCCCGGCGGTCACCCTCGGCCTGATCGGGTTCTTCTATCTCGTCGGCTCTGCCATCGCCGGCTTCGGCGAGTTCGCCGAAGTCTTCCGCCTGGCGATCGAATTCAAGACGGACCCTGGTGTCGCCGGAGTCGTCTCGCTGTTCTCCTGGCTGGCGATGATCAACGCCCTACTGCTCGTCTTCAACCTGCTGCCGGCCTTCCCGATGGACGGTGGCCGGATCGCCCGGGCGCTGATCTGGTGGCGCACGGGGAACCGCACCAAGGCGACCCGGATCGCCGCGACGATGGGCCGCGGCTTCGGCTACCTCTTCATCGCCGGCGGCCTCGCCCTGATCGCGTCGGGTGATCCCTTCAGCGGCGTTTGGCTCGGCCTGATCGGGTTCATGATCAACGGCGCCGCCCGCGGCGCCGCCATGCAGACGGCGCTGACCAGCCGCATCGATCACGTCCGCGTCGCCGATGTGATGGACCGTGAGCCGGTCACGATCCCCGGCGACATCAGCGTCGAGCGTGCCCTCGACGAGTACTTCCTGCGCTACCGCTGGCCCTGGTTCCCCGTCGTCGACGCGGCCCACCGCTTCCTTGGCCTGTTGCAGCGCGACCGCGCCGACGAGGTTCCCGAGGTCTCCCGTGCCAGCGCCAACGTCTCCGAGCTGGTCGACGCCGACCGCGGCCTCTTCGTCCGCGACGACACCCCCCTCGACGCCCTGTTGAGCAACCAGAACCTGCGCAAATTCGGGGCGCTGATGGCGGTGGACGGCGAGGGGCGGCTAAGCGGCGTCATCACTGTCGAGCAGGTCGGGCGCGCGCTGCGGGACGCCTGACTGCGGTCGGGCGGGT
>JBFXEM010000309.1:0-3692 GCA_050180135.1 Solirubrobacterales bacterium
GGCGATCTCCGTGCTCGCCGGGTGGGACGGGATCGACGCCCTGATCGTGATCTTCATCCGGCCCCTGCTGACCGCGCCCAGCGACGTCGCCACGGCGATCCACGAGGCGGTCGCGGCCCTGCCCCGGGAGCTGCCCGTGCAGGCGGTCTTCATGGCCGCCGACGACCACGAGGCGCTGCACCAGCGCGCCGGGGTTCCGACCCACCGCTTCCCCGAGGATGCGGCGCGGGCGCTCGGCAAGGTCGCCCGCTACGTACGCTGGCGCCGGCGGCCGGCGCCGGGACCGGCCCCGCTCCCGGCCGGGATCCGCCGCGACGAGGCGACCGCGATCCTGGCCGAGGCGCTGGCCGCCGGCCGCGAGTGGCTTGACCCGGGGCGGCGCCAGCGCTTGCTCGAGTGCTACGGGATCGCGACCCCGGCGGTGCGGGCGGCCGCCGATCCCGCCGCCGCGGGCGCCGCCGCCGAGGCGCTTGGCCGTGCGGTCGCGCTGAAGGCGGTCGGACCCGAGATCGTCCACAAGACCGAGCTCGGCGCGGTCCGGCTCGGGCTCAGCGGGGCCGGCGAGGTCGAGACGGCGGCGCGGGAGATCGACGCCGAGCTGTGGCGCCGCGGCCTCGCCCGCGAGAGCTTCGAAGTGCAGGCGATGGCCGGCGAGGGAGTCGAGCTGATCGTCGGCATCGCCACCGACCCGGTCTTCGGCCCCGTCCTCGCCTGCGGCGCCGGCGGCACCGCGGTCGAGCTGCTCGGCGACGTCGGGCTGCGGGTCTGCCCGCTCGACGCCGACGACCCCGCCGAGCTGCTCGCCGGCCTCGCGATCCGCCCCCTGCTCGACGGCTACCGCGGCGCCCCCGCGGCCGACCTGCCCGCGCTCGAAGACCTGATCGCCCGCGTCGGCGCCCTCGCCGAGGCCCACCACGAGATCGTCGAGCTCGACCTCAACCCGGTCCTCGCCGGCCCCGACGGCGCCCTCGCCGTCGATGCCCGCGTCCGCCTCGCCCCGGCGCCGCCGCCGCGCCCCTGGCCGCGCACCTGGGACTGACGAAGGCGTCCGTCCTCAGGCTTCACTACTGTACAATTGTAAAGGAGTACAACCCGAAAGGAACATAATGTCCTCCTCCACCCCCAAGCGCGTTGCCGTCCTCGGCTCGAGCTTCGCCGGGATGACCGCGGCGCTGGAGCTGCGCAAGCACCTCGACGACAACCACGAGGTCCTCGTCCTCGACCCTCGCGAGCACTTCACCTTCATCCCCTCGCTGATCTGGATGCCGTTCGGCGCCCGCAAGGCGGCGGACGTCACCTTTCCGCTGGCGCCGCTCTACGCCAAGAAGGGCATCGAGTTCGTCAACGAGGCCGCGGCGCACGTCGACGTCGACGCGCACGCCGTCACCACCGCCGGCGGGCGCACGGTGGAGTACGACAAGCTGCTGGTCGCGACCGGGCCCCGGCTCGCCTTCGAGAAAGTGCCCGGGCTCGGCCCCGACGGCGGCTTCACCCAGTCGGTCTGCAACCTCGAGCACGCCGAACGGGCGCGCGCGGGCTGGGATCGCTTCCTCGAGAACCCCGGCCCGGTCGTGGTCGGCACCGCCCAGGGCGGCTCCTGCTTCGGCGCCTCCTACGAGTTCCTCTTCAACGTCCACCACCGCATCCGCAAGGCGGGGCTGGAGCAGGTCGCGCCGGTCACCTTCATCAGCTCCGAGCCGTTCCTCGGCCACTTCGGGCTCGGCGGCGTCGGCGACTCCGCCAAGCGGGTCGAGGGCTTCCTCGACCGGCTCGGAATCGAGGGCATCCCCAACAGCTCGATCAAGGAGGTTCGCGAGGGCGAGATCGAGCTGGAGGGTGGGCGTGTGCTGCCGTTCGCCTACTCGATGATCGTGCCGCCCTTCACCGGGGTCGACGCGGTCCGCGAGAGCGAGGGGCTCGCCAACCCGGTCGGGTTCGTCCCGATCGACGACCACTTCCGCCACCCCGACCAGCCCGACGTCTATGCCGCCGGGGTTGCCACCGCGATCGCCCCGCCGGAGAGCACCGAGGTTCCCGCCGGGGTCCCCAAGACCGGGCAGATGAGCGAGACGATGGCCAAGGTCGCGGCCGAGAACATCGCCGCCGATTTGACCGGGAGCGCCCACAAGGAGCTTCCGATCGCCGACCTCTCGGCGATCTGCGTGCTCGACGCGGGCAACAACGGGATCATCTTCAAGGCCGACAACGTGCTCGCGCACGGGATCTACGCCGACGGGGACGAACCGACCGCGCGGGTGATGGCGGGGCCGCAGGCCCACTGGGCCAAGCTCGCCTTCGAGCGCTACTTCCTGGCCTCGCGCAAGCGCGGCGTGACCGCGCTCTAGCCGGTGCTCGGGGCGGTCGCCTTCGGTCTGCTGATCGGCCTGGTGATGGGGATGGTCGGGGGCGGCGGCGCGGTCCTCGCCGTTCCCGCCCTCGTCTACGTCGTCGGGCTCGGCGTGCACGAGGCGACCACGGTCAGCCTCGCCGTCGTCGCCGCGGCGGCGGCGACCGGCGCGATCGGGCAGGCGCGGCGCGGCGCCGTCTGCTGGAGCTCGGCCGCCTGGCTCTCCGCGGCGGCGGTGCTCGGCGGGATCGTCGGGGCGCTCGCCAACCGCGCCCTCGGCGGCGCCGTCCTGCTGCTGATCTTCAGCGCCGTGATGGTGGTCGCGGCGCGGGCCACCTGGCAGCGGGCCGGCGCGGCGGCCACGGCGGCCCAGGGCTGCCCGGACGCCTCGCCGAAGGAGCTGACCGTGACCGGGACGGGGATCGGCGCCCTGACCGGCCTCGTCGGCGTCGGCGGCGGCTTCGTCGTCGTCCCCGCCCTGGTGGTCAGGCTCAGCTTCGGGATGCGCGAGGCGATGGCGACCTCGATGGCGATCGTCGCGATCGTCTCGACCTCCGGACTGCTCGCCCACCTGGCGACCGGCAGCAGCCTCGACCTGCCCGTCGCCGCGGCGATGGGCGGCGCCGCGATCGTCGGCGCCCTGCTCGGCCCGCGGCTCGCCGACCGGGTCTCGACGCGGCTGCTGGGGCGCTCCTTCGCGGTCTTGGTCGTGCTGGTGGCGATCGGCGTCGCCGTCTCCACTCTGGCCGGCGCGGGGGTCTGACCCGTGCCCGTCGAACGCCGTCTGTGCTTGAATACAATTACACAACCGTAGATTTGTGAAAGGCAGGAAGTCGATGCACCCTCAACCCTCCATCACCGATCCGGCCGGCGCGCTCCCGGGGGACTCGACGCTCGCCCCGGCCAGCCTGGCCGACCGTCTCGCCCGCCTCGAGCCGCTGACGATCCTCGACGTGCGCGCCGACGCCGGCGCACCGATCGAGGCCGCGAGCGCGACCCAGCGCCACCTTCCCGCCACCCAGGCGCTGGCCGACCTCGAGCAGCTCGCCGCCCAGCTGGAGGGGCCCGTCGTAGTGGTCTGCGACCGCGGCCTCACCGCCGCGGCGGTAACCGACGGGCTCCGCGCCCGCGGCGTCGACGCGATGGTCCTAGGGGGAGGGATGCGCGGCTGGATCGCGACCCTGCAGGCCTTCCCGGTGGAGCTCGGCATCGACGGTCTCGACGTGATCCTGGTGCAGCGCCCCGGCCGCGGCTGCCTCTCCTACCTGCTTACCAGCGCAGGTGAGGCCATCGTCGTCGACCCGGCGCCGGAAGCCCGCTTCTACGCCGAGCTCGCCGGGCGCCA
>JBFXEM010000310.1:0-3672 GCA_050180135.1 Solirubrobacterales bacterium
GCCCCGCCGTCGCCCTCACCTTCGACGACGGGCCCAGCGAGTACACGCCCGGCTTCCTCCAGGTGCTGCGCGAAAAGGACGCGGTCGGGACCTTCTTCGAGGTCGGCCAGGAGATGCCCGGCCGCGAACAGGTGATGCGGGAAATCCTCGCCCAGGGCAGCGAGCTCGCCGACCACACGATGAACCACGTCGAATACCCCGGCTACGCGCAGATCGCCGGCGCCGCCTCGCTGATCGAGGAGTACACGCACTTCCGGCCCTGCCTCTTCCGCCCCCCCGGCGGCGCCGTCAACTCCAGCGTGGTCGCGACCGCGGGCGGCCTCGGGATGCAGACGATCACCTGGGACGTCGACCCGACCGACTGGCAGACCCCCGGCAGCAGCGCCGTCTACTCGCGGATCGTCGGCGCCGCCCGGCCCGGCTCGATCATCCTCATGCACGACGGCGGCGGCCCCCGCGGCGGCACGCTGGCGGCACTGCCGCAGATCATCGACACCCTGCGCGGCCGCGGCTACAGCTTCGCCACCGTCTCCGAGCTGCTCGGCCACAAGCTCATCTACAAGCCCTACGGATGAACGGCCCTCTTGGCCTTTGTAACCCTCTGGGTGACAAAGGTCAAAACCGGGCTGGGCCAGGGCGGTCAGAAGACCCAATGCAACCGATCGGCGCTCCCGTGCGTAGTGAATGGGCATGAAGATAGCGATCGTTGGAACCGGCGTTTCCGGCCTGGTGGCCGCGCACCGGCTGCACCCTGAGCACGAGATCACCGTCTTCGAGGCCGGGGACCGGATCGGCGGCCACACGAACACGGTCGCGGTTGACGCCGCGGACGGCTCGGAGCTGGCGATCGACACCGGCTTCATCGTCTTCAACGACCGCAACTACCCGAACTTCGAAGCCCTGCTGAAGGAGCTCGGGGTCGCCTCGCAGCGCTCGCACATGGGCTTCTCGGTCGCCGACGGCAAGGGCCGCTTCGAGTACTCGGGCACGCCCTGGGGATTGTTCGCCCGCCCCGCCCACCTGGTCAGCCCCAGCTTCCTCGGGATGCTGCGCGACTGGCGCCGCTTCAACCGCGAGGCGCGCGGGCTGATCGGGCTCAACGGGACCGCGCCCTCGCTCGGCGCCTGGCTCGAGCAGCGCGGCTACTCGCGGCAGTTCATCGAGCGGCTGATCGTCCCCCAGGCCTCCGCCGTCTGGTCGGCCGACCCCGAGCAGATGTGGAGCTTCCCGGCCAGCTTCATGGCCGAGTTCTTCGAGAACCACGGCATGTACAGCCTGCGCGACCGGCCCAAGTGGCGGACCGTCGCCGGCGGCGCGGCCCGCTACGTCGAGGCGATCTCGGCGCCGTGGCGCGAGCGGGTGCGGCTGCGGGCGCCGGTGCGGCGGATCGAGCGGCGCGGGGACTGCGTGGTGGTCGAGGCCGACGGCTGCGGCAGCGAGCGCTTCGACCAGGTCGTGATCGCCACCCACTCCGACCAGGCGCTGGCCATGCTGGCCGACCCGAGCGCGGCCGAGCGCCAGCTGCTCGGCGCGATCCCCTACCAGCCCAACGAAGCGGTCCTCCACACCGACGCCTCGCTGATGCCGCGCCGGCGCGCGGTCTGGTCGAGCTGGAACTTCCACCTGACCGAGCAGCCACGACGCGGCAGCACCGTCACCTACTGGATGAACAAACTGCAGAGCCTGCCGGGCAAGCGCAACTACTTCGTCACGCTCAACCGCGGCGAGGAGATCGACCCCGCCAAGGTGATCCGCCGGATCTCCTACGAGCACCCGATCTACACCCGCGAGGGCGTCGCCGCCCAGGAGCGCCACGCCGAGGTCAGCGGCGTCAACCGCACCCACTACTGCGGCGCCTACTGGGGCTGGGGCTTCCACGAGGACGGCGTCGTCAGCGGCATCCGCGTCGCCGACGCGATCGCCGGCGCCCGCACCCCCGCTCGCGCGGACGTCGCTGAGCTTTCGGGCTCCCACGGGATCGAAAACTCGGACACGCCCGAGGGGGAGGCGCTGGCGGCGTGAGCAAGCCAGCGCTCACCGCCTCGGCGGTCTACGAGGGGACGATCCGCCACCGGCGCTTCGAGCCGATCGACCATGCCTTCCAGTACCGGTTCTTCCTCATCTACCTGGACCTGGCGGAGCTGCCGGACGTGCTCGATCCCTTTTCGGGATGGTCGGCGCGCCGGCCCGCCCTCGCCCGCTTCCGCCGCGCCGACTTCATGGGCGACCCGGCACGCCCGCTCGACGCCTGCGCCCGCGACGCCGTCGAGGCCGCCACCGGCGCCCGTCCCGCCGGCCCGGTCCGGCTGCTCGCCGGGCTGCGCTACCTCGGCCACTCGTTCAACCCGGTCAGCTTCTACTACTGCTTCGACGCCGCCGGCGAGCGGGTCGAGGCGGTCGTCGCCGACGTCGAGAACATCCCCTGGGGCGAGCGCCACGCCTACGTACTTGCGCGCGGCGAAAACGCCGGTACGGTTTTGTCCGACGAGCTCGACAAGACTCTGCACGTCTCTCCCCTGATGGGCATGGATCAGACCTACGCCTTCCGCGCGACCGAACCCGGCGAGCGCCTCGCCGTCCACATCGAGTCGCGCCCGCAGCACGCCGACGCGAAGTCCTTCGACGCCACCCTCAACCTGCGCCGCCACGAGCTCTCGCGTCCCTACCTGAACCGCCTGCTCGCGCGCTACCCGGCGATGTCGCTGCAGGTGGTGGCGAAGATCTACGCACAGTCGTTGCGGCTGAAGCTGAAGGGAGCCCGCTACTTCCCGCACCCGCAGGGCAGCCGCCCGAAAGGCTTCATCGCCCCGTGAGGGCCGCGCCGTGGTGAAGGACGCGCTCTCGCGCACCGCGGTCGGGACCGTGCTCTCCCGCGTCTCCAGCGGCCAGATCGAGGTCGTCGAAGGCGGCCGCACCCGCTCCTACGGGCCCGAAGAGTCGGACCTGCGGGCGACGGTGACGATCCACGACCCGGCCGCCTGGCGCGGACCGCTGCGCGGCAGCGTCGGCCTCGGCGAGACCTACGTCGACGGGCTCTGGGAGACCGACGACCTCGTCGCCCTGATCCAGATCGCCGCCCGCGAGCTGCGCGACCTCGACGGCATCCGCGGCGCCGTCGCCCGCCCCCGCGCCGCCCTGCACCGGCTGCGCGGCCTCGTCCCCGAGAACACCCGCAGCGGCTCGCGCGAGAACATCTCCGCCCACTACGACCTCGGCAACGACCTCTTCGCCGCCTTCCTCGACGAGCGCATGATGTACAGCTGCCCCTACTTCCCGGACGACGGCGCCACCCTCGAGCAGGCCCAGGTCGCCAAGCTCGACCGCATCTGCGACCGGCTCGAGCTCGGCCCCGACAACCACCTGCTGGAGATCGGCACCGGCTGGGGTGGGCTGGCGATCCACGCGGCCAAGCGCAGCGGCTGCCGGGTGACGACGACGACGATCTCCCGGGCCCAGTACGAGCTGGCGAGCGAGCGCGTGCGCGAGGCCGGGCTCGAGGACCAGGTGACGGTGCTGCTGGAGGACTACCGCGACCTCGAGGGCCGCTACGACCGCCTCGTCTCCGTCGAGATGATCGAGGCGGTCGGCTGGCAGTACTTCGACGAATACTTCCGCCGCTGCGACGAGCTGCTCAGCGACGACGGCGCGATGCTGCTGCAGGCGATCACGATC
>JBFXEM010000311.1:0-3672 GCA_050180135.1 Solirubrobacterales bacterium
GATCCCGTCTTGCGGCCGTTTTTCACCGGTCGGACTCACATAGAGGTCCTTTTCCCTGAGCTCCGGCCCGGCGAGCAGCTTGTGCGGGGCCTCTTTCTCGAACAGGTAGAAGCGCGGTTTGTTGGCCGAGCAGTTTTCGCAGTTCTCGACCGGCTCCTGTTCGGAGGCGAGCAGCGCCGCTTCGTAGGCGGTCGGGAAAGCGCCGGACTGGATCAGCTGGCTGTTCTCGAAGCTGGTCGGGTCACGACCCGCCGCTTTCCAGCGTTCTTCGGATTCTTTGAGCGCTTTTTCGGGCGGCTGCTGGCCGGGGTGGCCGCCGATCACGAACTCGGGCCCGATCAGGCTCGGCTCCCAGTCGAAGAAGTAGAGCTGCGCCGTGGTGCCCACCTGCTCGACGGCCTGGGTCGCGTCGGTGACGTCAGGGAGGCTGACCGAAATCTGATTGGTGCCGAGTCGGGAGACTTCGGGCTCGGAGACGCCGAGCGCGTCGATCCGCTCGCGGATGATCTCGATCGCCCGGTCGATGTCCTCGCCGGTGACCTCCTTGACCTGGCCGGTCGGCTGGCCTTCGTAGACCAGCTCCAGGCCGCCCTTGAGGTCGAGGCCGAGCTTGGTCGAGTTGCTGGCGATGACGATGCCGGAGACGACCAGCAGCCCGAGCACGAAGAGCAGGACGAAGAGGTGTCGGCGCCTCGTGCCCATCGCGAAGTTAGCCTTCCGGGGTGAGGACGAGCAACAGCCCGCCGTCGTCGTCGTAGGCGGGGAACACGTCGGCTACCGCTTTGGCGGGCAGGTCGCCCTCGGCGTTGACGCGGACCCGCTTGCCGAGCGAGCGGACGCCCCACTCGAGCGAGGTCTCGATCGGATCGGTGACCCCGTCGCCGTCGGTGTCGGCGCTCTCGCCACCGTCGCCGGCGTCGACCCAGTCGAGCCCGAGCACCTCGCGAACAGGCCGACCGATCACGTCCTCGTCGGTGAGGCCGGTCAACTCGAAGCTCCCTTTCCCTGCGTCAATCACCCGTTCCTGCCTGTCGCAAACGAAAAATGCCGCGTTCGGAGCCGGATAATAATCGTCGAGTAATTCGAATACGAATCCGAACCCGCATTTGGCACAGCCCTTGGGCCGCGTGCTGAAGCCCGCCGTGCGGTTGCTGCTGGCCTCCCGGTGCCCGCAGTTTGGACAGATGAAGTACGGCATGGGCGACAGGCTAGAGGAGCGCGCCTAGAAGAGGCTTGCCGCGCCTTCGGGCGCCGGCAGGCCGAGGTGTTCGTAGGCACGCTGGGTTAGAACGCGGCCGCGCGGCGTGCGCTTGAGCAGCCCCTGCTGCAGCAGATAGGGCTCGAGCACGTCCTCGATCGTGTCCTGCTCCTCGCCGATCGCGATCGCCAGGGTCGAGAGGCCCACCGGTCCGCCACCGAACTTGGTCGCGACGACGTCGAGCAGGGCACGGTCAGAGCGGTCGAGGCCGGCGGCGTCCACCTCCAGCATCTCCAGGGCTTCGGCGGCAACCAGGCCTCCGATCTCCCCCGTCCCCTTCACCTGCGAGAAGTCGCGCACCCGCTTCAGCAGCCGATTCGCCACGCGCGGGGTGCCGCGGGAACGGGAGGCGATCGTCTCGGCCCCCTCGGCGTCGATCTCGACCTCGAGGATCTTCGCGGAGCGTTCGATGATCCGGGCCAGGTGCTCGGGCGTGTAGTGCTCGAGCCGGTGGGAGACCCCGAAGCGGTCGCGCAGGGGCGTGGTCAGCAGGCCGGCCCGGGTGGTGGCGCCGACCAGCGTGAAGGGCGGCAGCGGCAGCGTCACGGTCCTCGCCCCCGCGCCCTGTCCGAGCACGACCGGCAGCTCGCCGTCCTCCATCGCCGGGTACAGCGTCTCCTCGACCGCGCGGCCGAGTCGGTGAATCTCGTCGATGAAGAAGACGCTGCCTGGCTCCAGCGCCGTGAGGAAGGAGGCGACGTCGGCCTTCCGCTCCAGCGCCGGGCCGGCGGTCTGCACCATCGGCACCCCGAGCTCGGCGGCGACGATGTGGGCGAGCGAGGTCTTGCCGAGCCCGGGCGGCCCGGCCAGCAGCACGTGGTCGAGCGGCTCGCCGCGGCGGCGGGCGGCCTCGATGAAGATCGCCAGCTGCTCGGTCACCTGTACCTGGTTGACGAAGTCGCTCAGGGTCGGCGGCCGCAGCGAGCGGTCGAGGTCCTCGTCGGGGACGTCGGCGCGGGCGTCGTGGATCCGCACCTCGGCATCCACCGGAATCGGCTCCTCGCCGATGCCCGGCGTGCGAATGCGGTTGGCGCCGATGTCGGGCGAGTCGGTCATGCGGCCTTGCTGCTGCCGGCCTTGCGCAGGGCGCCGGCAAGCAAGGTCTCAGCGTCATCGCCGCTGATCCCGTCCAGCAGCTGCTCGGCCTCCAGCGGCGCGTAGCCGAGGTTGACGAGCCCGTCGCGGGCGAGCGAGCGGGCGTCGCCGCCCTCGACCGCCGCCAGCCCGACGCTCTCCTCGAGCGTGCCGGCGACTTTCTCGCGCAGCTCGACGATGATCCGCTCGGCGGTGCGCTTGCCGATCCCCGGGACCGCCTGGAAGCGTTTGGCGTCGCCGGCGGCGATCGCGCTGAGCAGGTCGCGGGCGCTGCCGCCGGAGAGGGTCGCGATCGCGACCTTGGGGCCGATGCCGCTGACCGAGATCAACAGGCGGAAGAGGTCGCGCTCCTCCTCGGAGGCGAAGCCGTAGAGCGCCAGCGAATCCTCGCGGGCGATCAGCTCGGCATGCAGAAAGGCGTCGCTGCCGGCGGCGGGGACCGACTTCAGGGTCTCCGAGGAGACCGCGAGCTTGTAGCCGACCCCGGCGGCGTCGATCACCACGTGGTCGGCGCGCCGCACCATCACCTCACCGCGAACCGCCGCGATCATCCCGCCAACCGTTCGCTCGGGGTCGCGGGAGTCCGGGCCGTGGCGACCGCCTGCCGGTGGCCGGCGCCGCCGCCGTGGCAGATCGCCACCGCGAGCGCGTCCGCGGCATGGTCGGGGCTCGGGGGCTCGGGAAGACCCAGCAGGGCCCCGACCATCCGCTGTACCTGGCGCTTGTCGGCGCCGCCGGAGCCACAGACGGCCATCTTGATCGCCTGCGGCGTGTAGGCGAAGCAACCGATTCCGCCCTGCGCGGCCGCCAGCATCGCGACCCCGCTGGCCTGACCGACAGCCATCGCCGAGTGCACGTTCTTGCCGAAATACACCGACTCGATCGCCATCGCCTTCGGCTCGTGCCAGGCGATCAGCTCCGACAGCGCCCGGTGGATGCGATCCAGCCGGCGCTCCATCGGTTGATCGGGCGTGGTTTCGACCACACCGCCGTCGAGGGCCACCATATGGTTGCCCTCGACCCGCACGATTCCGAATCCAAGATTGGCTGCGCCGGGGTCGACGCCCATCACGACCTGCATGACAGTTGATTCTGGGGCTAGGCTCGGATGCCTTCCGTGGCGGCCGAGAGCGAGCTTCGGGGGGTTGGGAGAGAGGGGTTGGGGGTCTCTCGTGCTCGCTGGAGCAGCGGCGAGCTTCGGGGGGGTTTGGCGAGAGGGGTTGGGGGTCTCTCGTGCTCGCTGGATTTTTCGCCCGGGAACGACCAAAGCTCTCAGGGACGGACAAGCGAAAAATTAACGCCGCTGTGCGCGAGAGACC
>JBFXEM010000312.1:0-3671 GCA_050180135.1 Solirubrobacterales bacterium
GAGATCAACCGCCCGCGCAAGGCCAACGAGAGCCTCGGCGGCAGCTTCGAGGTGGAGAGCTTCGGGCTCGTTCCGGGGCTCGGGTCGCACATCTCCTGGGAGGACCGGCACGACGGCCGCCTCGCCGGCGCCGTCGCCTCGATCCAGTCGGTCAAGGGGGTCGCGATCGGCGAAGCCTGGGACGTCGCCGGCCGCCCCGGCTCGGAGGCACACGACGAGATCTTCTGGTCGCCCGAGCGCGGCTACTACCGCGAGACCAACCACGCCGGCGGACTCGAGGGCGGGATGACCAACGGTCTGCCGCTCTCGGTGCGGGCGGCGATCAAGCCGATCTCGACCCTGACCAAGCCGCTGCGCTCGGTCGACACCGAGACCAAGGAGCCGGCCCAGGCGCTGCGCGAGCGCACCGACTCGACCGTCGTCCCGGCCGCCGCCGTCGTTGCCGAGGCGATGGTCTGCCTGACCCTGGCCCGCTGCTACCGCGAGAAGTTCGGCGGCGACCACATCGACGACGTGCTCGCCGCCGTCGAGGCCTACAAGCAGCGCATCGACTTCCGCGGCTAGGTGACCCAGGCGATGAGGCCCGCGATCGTCTTCATCGGCTTCATGGGGGCCGGGAAGAGCACGGCCCTCTCGGCGGCCCGGCGCGCCGGGCTGCGGGTGACCGAGGTCGACGCGGTGATGGAGGCTGAGCTGGGCCTGCCGCTGGCGCAGGCCTTCGAGCGCGACGGCGAGGAGGCGTTCCGCGCTCGCGAGGCCGAGGTCGTGGGCGGGTTGCTGGAGCGCGCCGACGGCGGCGCGATCGCGCTCGGCGGCGGCAGCATCCTCTCCGAGCGCATCCGCGGCGCCCTCGAGCGCCACGTCGTCGTCTGGCTGCAGGTCGACCCGCGCGAGTCCTGGCGCCGGATCGCCCACTCCGACCGGCCGCTGGCGACCAGCGCCGAGGACGTCGAGCGCCTGCTGGCGCAGCGGACGCCGCTCTACGAGGAGCTGGCCGACGCGGTGATCCCGATGGGCGACCGGGCGATGATCGAGCGGGCGATGGGGGCGGTGCGGGCACTGGCCGAGCTGCCGGAGGGAACGAAGCTGCTGTGGGCGGCGACCGCCGCCGCCGAGTACCCGATCGTGGTCGGGCGGGGGCTGCTTCAGAGCGGCTGGTGGCCGCTGGAGAGCCGGCGCTTCTGCGTGTCCGACTCCGTCGTCGGCGAACTCTACGCCGGGCGCCTGGGGCCGCTGGCGACCGATCCGGTGCTGATCCCGGCCGGCGAGGAGTCGAAGACCCTGGCTCAGGTCGGCTCGGTGCTGGAACGGCTGGCCGCGGCCGGGATGACCCGCGAGGACCACCTGGTCGCGCTCGGCGGCGGCGTCGTCGGCGACCTCGCCGGCTTCTGCGCTGCCAGCTACCAGCGCGGGGTGCCCGTCGTGCAGGTCCCGACCACGCTGGTCGCCCAGGTCGACTCCTCGATCGGCGGCAAGACCGGCGTCGACCTGCCCCAGGGCAAGAACTACGCCGGCGCCTACCACCAGCCCGCGGCCGTGATCGCCGACATCGCGACCCTCGAGTCGTTGCCGCGCGAGGAGCTGGCGGCCGGCTTCGTCGAGGTGCTGAAGACCGGGCTGCTGGCCGGTGGCGCGCTCTGGGAGCGGGTGCGGCTGATCGAAGAGCTGAACCCGTTCGAACTGAGCGAGACCGTCTTCGCCTGCGCCCGCTACAAGTGCGAGGTCGTGGCCGCCGACGAACGCGACGCCGGCCTGCGCAACGCGCTCAACCTCGGCCACACGGTCGGCCACGCGATCGAGGTCGCCAGCGACTACGGCGTCTACCGCCACGGCGAAGCGGTCGGGATCGGGCTGTTGGCGGCGCTGCGGCTCTCCGGGGCCGAGGAGCTGCGCGACGAGGTCGAGGCCTCGCTGGCCCGTTTCGGCCTGCCGACCCGGGTCGAGACCGCGCGCTGGCCGGGCGCCTCCGTCGACGCCACCCTGGCGGCGCTGCAGCGCGACAAGAAGCGGACCGCCGCCGGCGTCGGCTTCGTCCTGCTCTCCGAGCCGGGGCAGCCGCGGGTCGCTCAGCTGGTCGAGCCGGACGCCGTCCGCGCCGCCGTGGCAGAGTTGTACGCGTGAGCCCCACCGCCAACCGCGTCGCCGTGCTGCATGGCGTCAACTTCGACGTCCTCGAGCGGCGCGACCCCTCCTTCTACGGCGGCAAATCGCTGAGCGAGCTCGAACACCAGATCTCCGACTGGGCGCGAGAGCTGGGCCTGGAACCGATCTTCTTCCAGACCAACCACGAGGGCGAGTTCTGCGAATACCTGCACCGGCTGCCCGACCTCGCCGACTCGGCGATCGTCAACGCCGGCGCCTGGACCCACTACAGCCGCGCGATCGCCGACGCGCTGGCGATCGCCGAGCTGCCCACGGTCGAGGTCCACCTCTCCGACGTCGAGTCGCGCGAAGAGTGGCGCCGGGTCTCGGTCTTCGACGGCCTGGTCCTGGCGAAGATCGCCGGCAAGGGCGCCGACGGCTACCGCGAGGCGCTGGAGCTGCTGGCGCGCGAGCTCGGCGACTGATGCGCGGCCGCGGCGAGCGCCTGGAGGCATCCCTGGCCGAGCGCGAGCTCGACCGGATGCTGGTCACCGACCTCACCAACGTCCGCTACCTGACCGGTTTCACGGGGACCAACGGGGCCTGCATCTGCGGGCCGGGCATTCGCCTCTTCCTCACCGACTTCCGCTACACCGAGCGTGCCGCCGCCGAGGTCGAGGGCTGGGAGCCGATCACCGTCGCCGGCGACTGGCTCGGCGCGATCGCCGAGAAGCTGGAGGGCCGCTTCGGCTTCGAGGACGACCACCTGGCGGTGCGGGTGCTGGAGAAACTGAAGGGCAAACTCGCCGAGGGGGTCGAGCCGGTGCCCGCCGGCGGCGCCGTCGAGGAGCTGCGGCGGGTCAAGGACGAGCAGGAGCTGGCGGCGATCGCCGAGGCCTCGAAGCTGGCCGACCAGGTCTGGCAGTGGAGCGTCGAGCGGGGCTTCGCCGGGCGCAGCGAGCGCGAGGTGGCCCGGGCCGCCGAAGCGCGCATCCGCGAGCTCGGCGGCGACCCATCGTTCCCGGCAATCGTCGCCGCCGGTCCCAACGGCGCGCTTCCGCACGCCGAGCCGGGGCCGCGCGAGATCGGCCGCGGCGAGCTGATCGTCTTCGACATGGGCGCCCAGCTCGACGGCTATTGCTCCGACGGAACCCGCACCTACGCCACCGGCGACCCCGGCGAGCTCGGCCGCGAGGTCTACGAGGTCACCCTGCGGGCGCAGCTGGCCGCCCTTGAGGCGGTCAAGGCCGGCGCCAAGGGCGAGGACGTCGACGCCGTCGCCCGCAAGATCATCGACGCGGCCGGCTACGGCGAGAACTTCGGCCACGGCCTCGGCCACGGCGTCGGCCTCGAGGTCCACGAGATGCCCCGCCTCTCACCCAAAGCCGACGACGTCCTCGCCCCCAACGAAGTCGTCACCGTCGAGCCCGGCATCTACCTGCCCGGCCAGCTCGGCGTCCGCATCGAGGACTTCGTCGTCGTCGGCGAGGACGGCTACCGCAACTTGAGCTCGCTGCCGAAGCAGCTGACGATCGTCGAGTAGGCGCTAGCGCGAGAAGTCGTCGTCGGCGCTGAGGCGGGCGCCGAAG
>JBFXEM010000313.1:0-3648 GCA_050180135.1 Solirubrobacterales bacterium
GAAGATCGTGTCGAAGACGCGGAAGGCGTCGAGGGTGCGGAACAGCAGCGCGACCAGGATCGCCGGCTTCATCAGCGGCAGCGTGATCCTGGTGAAGCGCTGCCAGGCGCTCGCCCCGTCCACCTTTGCCGCCTCGTAGAGGCCGTTGTCGATCGTCACCAGCCCGGCCAGCAGCAGCAGTGCCATGAACGGCGTCGTCTTCCAGACCTCGGCCATGATGATCACCGCGAAGGAGCTGAAGCGGCCGCCGAACCAGTCCATGTCTTCGCTGATCAGCGGCAGGTGGTTGACGAAGCCGGTGTCGGGCGCGAAGGCGAACTGCCAGGCGAAGGCGGCGACCACGGTGATGATCCCGTAGGGGATCAGGACCGAGGTGCGGATGATGCCGCGGCCGAAGATCGCCCGGTGCATGACCAGGGCGATCGCCATCCCCAGCACCAGCTCGATCGCGACCGTGGTCACCATCACGAAGAGGGTGTTGAAGATGTCTTCCCACCACAGTTCCGAGCTCAGCACCGAGATGTAGTTGTCGAGGCCGACGAAGCCCGACTCGTCGGGGAAGCGGAGGTCGATCTGCTGGACCGAGAGCGCGATCGCGTAGCCGATCGGGTAGGCGGTGACGGCCAGCATCGCCAGCACCGCGGGCGCGCACAGCATCCAGGCGAGTTTGCGTTCAGAGCGAGTCTGCTTGTTGGCGATCGGCTTCACAGCAGCCCTTCCCGCTTGACCGCGTCTTCGAGGTTGGACTTCAGCTCCTCGTAGATCGAGCTGGCGTCTTCGGGGTCGATCTTGTCGGGCGGGTGCAGAGTGCGCTGGACCGCCAGCGAGACGTCCTGGTAGGCCGGCGTGGTCGGCCGCGGGCCCGAGTCCTCGATCGATTCCTTGACCAGGTTGGCGAAGCCGGGATAGGCCTTCTGCACCTCTTTGGTCGCGTAGAGGTCAGCGCGCGAGGGCGGCAGGCCGTCGAGTTCGACAGCGGTCTTCTGGCTCTGCTCGTTGGCCAGGCAGGCGGCCGCTTCGAAGGCGACGTCCTTGTTCTTGGAGAAGGAGCTGACCGCGAGGTTGAAGCCGCCCAGCGGCGGTTTGCTCGGGGTCCCGGCGACGACCTCGGGGAAGCGGGCGAAGCCCATGTTCTTGCCGATCTCCGGCGCTTCGGACTGGGCGCTCGCGTAGGCGAACGTGTAGTTGGTCATGAAGGCCGATTCGCCCGCCTCGAAGCCGAGCCGGGCCGAGTCCTCGTCGGAGGTGGAGAGGTTGTTCGGCGCCGCCGAGGAGTTGGCGAGCCGACCCATCACCTCCAGCGCCGCTTCGGTCGGCTTCTGTTCGAGGTCGACCGCTTCGGGGCCGGAGAGGATCTCGGTGCCGGCGCTCTCGATCAGCGCGTTGGCCCAGACCATGAAGCCCTCGTAGCGGTTGGCCTGGACCTGGATCGAGCCCGCTTCTTTCAGCGCTTCGGCCTGTTCGATCATCTCGTCCCAGGTTTTCGGGGGCGTCTTGACCAGGTCTTTGCGATACCAGAGCAGCTGCGTGTTGGTGTTGAACGGGGCCGCGAACAGCTTGCCTTCGAAGGACGCGGTCTCGATCACGTTGTCGAAGACGTTCTCGGTGACCTGCTGCTTGAGCGGCCCCTTCCACTCTTCGACCCAGCCGGCGTTGGCGAACTCCCCGGTCCAGACCACGTCCATGCCGACGATGTCGATCGAGGAGTCCTCGGCCCCGAGCCGGCGGACCAGCTGTTCGCGCTGCTGGCTGGCGTCGGTAGGGAGGAATTCCGGCGTAATCGTGTACTTGCCGTTCGATTCTTCCGAGCATCGCTTCGAGGTTTCCTCGATCGTGCCGCCGGGCTGGATCGCGACGAAAAAGCTGAGCTCGCGCGGGCCGGATCCGTCGGAGCCGCCGCCGCAGGCGCTGAGCGCGCCGGCCGCCAATGCCGCGGCCGCCAGGCAAGCGAGCGCCCTCGTCGCAACGCGTCTTTTCATCTCGCGGCTCCCATGAACGCACCCGGCTGCCCGCCCGGGCAGTTGCGAAGGTGCGTCTAAGTGATGCCCGCCTGCGCCGCTGCGTAAACCGCCTCCCGGGTGATCGCCATTTCACCCCTCATGGGTGGAAATGGCGATCACCGGCGGGGGCCTCCGGGGCCGGGACTCAGGCAGCGGTGGTGAGGAGGGCTTCGAGCGCTTGTTCGAGGCCGGCGATCGCGGAGTCGAGCGGTGCCTGGTCGCCGGCGGCGCGGGCGCGGATCAGCGCCCCCTCGACGGTGGAGACGACGAGGCCGGCGAAGGCGGCGGCGGCCTTGGCCTCGACGCCTTCCGCGCGCAGGGCGGCGGCGATCGGGTCTTCCCAGCTCTGGAAGGCGGCGGTCGCGGCGGCGGCCAGGGCCGGGTCCTCTGGGCGGGCAAGGGCCGCGGCGGCGACCGGGCAGCCGAGCCGCTCGGGGTGGTCCTTGACGCGGCGGCGGAAGACCTCGCCGAAGCCGCGCAGCGTCGCGGTCAGACCGCGCTCGGCGAGCGAGGTCTCGATCGCGGCTCGGATCTCCTCGCCCTCGCGTTCGGCCGCCTCGATCGCCAGCTGGCTCTTGCCGCCCGGGAAGTGGTGGTAGATCGAGCCGCGCGGGGCGTCGCCGACCGCAGCCACGTCGCGCAGCTCCATGCCCGCGTAGCCCTTCTCGGCAAGCAGCCGCCGAGCCCCGTTGAGCAGCCGCTCGCGACCATCGCGCCGCTTCGGTTCGATCGCTTCGGCGTCTGCGAGTCGCGTTATGCCCACAGACATAGTATAGTCGCGGCGCCGATGTATGCCCAGCGTCATAGAGGAGCCGTGGCGGTTGCCTGCGCGGGGGCCTTCGTCGCCTTCCTCGACACCACGATCGTCAACATCGCCTTCCCGGACATCGCCGCCTCCTTCCCGGAAGCGAGCCGCGGCCTGCTCTCCTGGGTGCTCGACGGCTACTTCGTCGTGATCGCGGCGCTGCTGGTCCCGGCGGGCGGGCTCGCCGATCGCTTTGGGCATCGCCGCATCTTCATGCTCGGCGTCGCCGGCTTCACCAGCGCGAGCCTGCTCTGCGCCGTCGCGCCTTCGCTGCCGCTGCTGATCGCCTTCCGCGTGCTGCAGGGGGTGGGGGCGGCGCTGATCGCGCCGGCCTCGCTGGCGATCGTGCTCGACAGCTTTCCGGCCGAGCGGCGCTCGACCGGGGTCGGGCTCTGGGGTGCGGCCGCGGCGGCGGCCGCGGCGATCGGCCCGACCCTTGGCGGGGCGCTGGTCGAGCTCAACGACTGGCGGCTCGTCTTCCTCGTCAACCTCCCGCTCGGGGCCACGATCCTGCTCGCCGGCCGCAGCCGCCTGCCGGCGCCGAAGACGCTCGATAGCCGCCTGCCCGACCTGCCGGGCGCGGGGCTGCTGGCGCTCGGGCTGGCGACGCTGACCCTGGCGATCGTCGAGGGCAACGACTGGGGTTGGGGGTCGCCCGGGACGCTGGCCTGCTTCGCGCTCGCCGCGCTGCTGCTCGTGGCGGTGGTCGCGCGCAGCCGCACCCACCCGCGCCCGATCGTCGAACCGGAGCTCTTTGCACACCGCTCCTTCCTGCTCGGCAACCTCGGCACGTTCCTCTACGCCGCCGCCTTCTTCTCGCTGATCCTCGGCAACGTCCTCTTC
>JBFXEM010000314.1:0-3648 GCA_050180135.1 Solirubrobacterales bacterium
GAAAGGCACCCAGCGCCAGAGCAGTTCCGGTGTCCGACTGCCCGCTACTTCGTTCCTTTGCCTTCGGTCGTTCCAGGAACTCGTCGGCGCCGAAGTAGGCGGCCGCGCCCGCGGCCAGGCCGAGCCCCGTCCAGCCGAGACCGCCGACTCGTACCCCCTCCGCGGCCAGCTCGAAGCTGACGGCGCTGATCAGCGCCCCCGCGCCGAAGGCGAGCACCGCGCCGATCTGGCGGGAGCTCCAATCGCGCGCGAAGGCAAGGAGCGCCCCCAGGACAAGGGAGGAAGCCGCGAGGCTCCCCCATCCGACCGCTGCCGCCATTTCTGGACCGTACGCCCCAGACCAGGGGTGGGAGTCGCGTGGAGCGCGACCTCAGGGTTGGGGCCGTCGCATCAAGCGGCGGCAGCCTGGGTAGGGGAGCACCGTGAGCGATACGAGGGCACAGCTCGAACAGCTTCACCACAACCTCGGGGACTTCGGTGACGCGGATTTCGCCCCGGCGCCTCTTGGCGACGTCTTCAATGCCCTCCTCGCGGAGGCTAAGAGCGACCATCCGGAGGACGCCGTAGTCGCCGCGATCGATCCGGTCAAGACGACCGAGCGGTCTGAGTTCGCGGAAATCGACTGCCGTTCACTCAAGGCGCTGGTCGACCAGTTGCTCACCGCCCTGCGGGCGTAACCTTCTCGAGCTGGGCAAGCCGCTACGCGTAGCCCATCCGTTCGAGGACCGGGATCTCGCGGATCTGCGGCGGCTGCAGGTGGTCCCAGAGGATGCCGCGCGGGCGCTCGTACTGGCGCTCGACTTCGATCACCGCGCGGGGCGTCGCGATCAGGTCGCAGGGGAGGTCGTGGGCGGTGACCATCAGGTGCTGGCGGAGGATCTGGATCGGGTGGACGGTGGTCGCGACGACGGTGTGGGAGTCGATCTTGCCGGCGTCGACGAGGATCCCGTACTCGAGGTCGTGGTAGCCGCCGCCTTTGCCGATCCGGGCACCGCTGAGGTTGACCGCGACCGAGCCGCAGAGGACGAAGTCGACCTCGGGCAGGTCGTCGAGGGCGACGACGTGGCCGTGCTTGAGGGCGCCCTTGATCGTCGCCGCCTCCTTGACCGCCGCTTTCGACATCTTCTTCGGGTCGAGGACCCGGAACGGGTGGGGATCGCGCAGCCGCGGCACCGCCATGATCATCGTCTTGCCTTCTTCGAGGGCCAGGCGGCGGGCGTGGGTCTGCGGCGAGTCGGGGTTGGCCTTGATCACCCTCGCCCGTTTCCAGAGCCGGTGGCCGGCGAGCTTCTCGGCCGCCAGTTTGGCGCCGGCGAAGTTGGGGATCCGGCCCTCGGCGCCGGGGAATCGCGAGACCCCCTCGCGCTCCATCGCCTTCCAGACCTCCTCGCGAACCTCGTCCTTCGGGCGCATTGGGGCGAAAGATATCCGTCCCGTCTGCCGATAAAGAGGCGATCGGGCCGAAATCGGCGAATACCTTGAAATTGCAGGCGCTCTCCTCTCGGCCGAGTCGGTGAGCCGCCTGCCTATCATTTTCCGTAGACAGCTTTGAGCGCATTGTTTGATCGTCCGAAAAGCGAGAACTGAAGGGGAGAGATGGGGCGCAAGTCCTGGATAGCGGTGGTCGCGTTCGTCGTGCTGGTGCTCGGCGCGGTGGGGGCTGCCTACGCCTACGACAGCTCGCACAAGGACGAGATCGCCGAGGGGATCACGATCGGCGGCGTCGACGTCGGCGGCCTGAGCGAAGAGCAGGCCGAAGCGAAGCTCGAGCGCAAGCTGCTGAAACCGCTGCGCGAGACGCTGAAGGTCCGCTTCGACGGTGAGACCTGGAAGCTGAAGGGCAAGAAGCTGAAGATCCACGCCGATCTCGGTCCCTCGATCGAAGAGGCGGTCGACCGCAGCCAGGACGGCGGCTTCCCGGGACGGCTCGTGCGCTACGTCAGCGGCGAAGAAGTCGAGGAAAGCATCGAGCCGCACCTCTCCTACTCCGACAAGGCGATCAACCGCTTCGTCCGCCACGTCGCCGAGGAAGTCGAACAGGAGCCGCAGAACGCCAGCGTCGAAGCGAGCGGCGACTCGCTGGAAGTCATCTCCGGCCAGGAGGGCCGCAAGCTGCGCGACAACCTGCTGACCGACGAACTGAAGGCGGCGGTGCTGAGCGGCGACGCCAGCCGCACGATCAAGGCCCACGTCCACGCCACCAAGCCCGAAGTCACCAAGTCCGACGTCGCCAGCCAGTACCCGTCCTACCTGACGCTCGACCGCGAAACCTTCACGCTGCGACTCTGGAAGGACCTGAAGCTGGCCAAGACCTACACCGTCGCGGTCGGCATGGAAGGACTGGAAACGCCGGAAGGCCTGTACGAAATCCAGGCGATGGAAGAAAACCCGACCTGGCACGTGCCGGAATCCGACTGGGCCGGCGACCTCGCCGGCCAGGTCATCCCGCCGGGGCCATCGAACCCGATCAAGGCGCGCTGGATGGCGATCTTCGAAGGCGCCGGAATCCACGGCACCGAAGAAACGTCCTCGCTCGGTAGCGCCGCCTCGCACGGCTGCGTGCGGATGTCGATCCCCGACGTCGAAGAGTTGTACGACCAGGTCGAAGTCGGAACTCCGATCTTCATCGGTTAGCGCCGCCGCCCGTCTTTGCGCCGCCTGGCGCAGGACGTGGGGGAGAAGGGGCGAATCTGACTTCGTGAACTGGGACACGGCGCTGGCCGAGTACGACCGCGACCTGCGGGCGCGGAACGCGGCCGAGCGGACGCGGCGCGCGTATGGGGTGGACCTCGGCGGCTTCGTCGAGTGGGTCGGGCCGCAGGGGCTGGGGCCCGGCGACGTCCGGCATCGCGACGTCCGGCGCTACGCCGCGGCGCTCTCGGGTGCCGACGCGGCGCCGACCACGGTGGCCCGCAAGCTGGCGGCGATCCGCGGCCTCTACTCCTTTCTGGTCCGCACCGAGCGCGCCGCCGCCAACCCGGCCGAGCTGGTCTCGAGCCCAAAGCGCGCCGAGAAGCTGCCCAAGGTGCTGAGCGCCGAGGAGATGCGCACGCTGCTCGAGCGGATCCCGGCCCGCACGCCGCTCGAGCTGCGCGACCGGGCGATGCTCGAGCTCGCCTACTCCTGCGGCCTGCGCTGCGAGGAGATCGTCAACCTCGACCTCGGCGCCCTCGACCACGAAACCGAGCAGCTGCGGGTGCTCGGCAAGGGCTCCAAGGAGCGGCTGCTGCCGGTCGGGGCGCCGGCGCAGCGGGCGCTCGACCGCTACCTGCAGAAGGGACGGCGGGCGCTCGCCGTCGATCCCCGCGAGCCGGCGATCTTCCTCTCCAAGAGCGGCCGCCGCCTCTCCAACTCCGACGTCACCCGCCGGCTCGGCCTCTGGACCCGCGAAGCGGCGCTCGCCGCGGGCGTCTCGCCGCACTCGCTGCGGCACTCATTTGCGACCCACCTGTTGGAGGGTGGCGCCGATCTGCGTACGATTCAGGAGTTGCTCGGTCACGCGTCGATCTCGACCACCCAGGTCTACACCCGAGTCGATGCCGCGCGTCTGCGTGACACGTACGCTGCAAGCCACCCCCGCGCATGACCGAAATCCCCGCAAACACCCATAGAATCGGTCGCTGAGCGATGGAAACCGGAGTCAAAGAA
>JBFXEM010000315.1:0-3647 GCA_050180135.1 Solirubrobacterales bacterium
GAGGCGCTGCCCTTCGACGACGACAGCTTCGACGCCGCGATGGCCTGCATCACCGTCCACCACTGGCACCCGCGGGCGGTGGGACTGGCGGAGATGCGCCGGGTCACGCGCGGGCCGGTCGTTGTCCTCACCTTCGAGCTCGACGCGCTCGTCCCCTGGCAGCGGGACCTCCTGCGCGAGGGGCTGGAGATCGAGCGGCCGCGCTTCGGCCTCGTCAGCGAGATCGCCGCCGAGCTGGGCGGGCGCACCCGAATCGAGTCGATCCCCACCCCCGCCGACTGCGGCGACGGCTTCTTCGAGGCGTTCTGGAACCGGCCCGAGGCGCTGCTCGACCCCGAGGTCCGTGCCTCGCAGTCGCTCTGGGAGCTGCTCGACGCGGAGGTCGAGGAGAGGATCGTCGCCCGCCTCGCCGCCGCTCTGGACTCGGGCGATTGGGACGCCGAGCACGGCCACCTGCGCGCTCAGAAGAGCTTCGACGGCTCCCTGCGCCTGGTCGTCTCCGAGCCCTGACGCCCGGTTGCTACCCGGCGCCCTGGGGCCGGCAAGCGCCAACCGCGAGGTCGAGCCAGCGCCGGCAGAGCTCACGCCCGAGTTGGTTGAAGGCGCCGATCTTCGCCTCCGTCTCGGCCGCCAACGCCAGCGGGTCGAGGCCGATCGCGACCGCGTCGGGGTCGGAGCGGTAGTCCTCGATCCAGTCGCGGGCGTCGCTGGCGCTGACCTCGGGGTGAAACTGGATCGCCCAGGCCGCCGCGCCGATCCGTGCCGCCTGCAGGCAGACATCGCTGCGGGCGATCGCGACAGCACCGGGTGGCAGCGGGAACTCGTAGCTGTGCCACTGGAAGGCTTCGAAGCTCGGGGCCAGCGGACCGAGCAGCGGATCCTCGGCGCCCGCGCCCGTCAACTCAACCTGGTGCCAGCCGATCTCCGGCCGCGATGCGCGCCGCGCCGCGGCTCCGGCGGCTTCGGCGACCAGCTGACTGCCGAGGCAGAGGCCGAGCAGCGGCCGCTGCCGCTGGAGCAGCTCACGGATCAGCGCCTTCTCCGGCGCCATCCAGGCGTGGCTTTCCTCCTGATCGACGTTCATCGCCCCGCCGAGCACGAGCACGGCGTCGTAGGCGAACGGGTCGGCTCCGGGCTCGGGGCGCTCCGGCGGCAGCCAGGTGTCGAGCTCCCATCCCGCGGCGGCGATCGCCTCGGCGAAGACGCCGGGACCGGCATCGCGCTGGTGGACGATCGCGAGCACTCGCACCACCCCAGTCTGCCAAGCTAGAGAGGTACTTACAGAGAGTAAGTGACCTGAAAGGAACCGAGATGAACCCATTTCTCGAAAATGGCCGCGAGGTTGTGATCGTCGAGGCAGTCCGCACCCCCGTCGGTCGCGGTCACCCCGAGAAGGGCTACTACAAGGACCTGCATCCCTCGACCCTGCTCGCGCGCACCTTCACCGAGCTCTTCGACCGCGTCGAGATCGACCCGGCCGAGGTCGAGGACGTGATCGGCGGCTGCGTGCAGCAGTTCGGCGAGCAGGCGTACAACATCACCCGCAACGCCTGGCTGGAGGCGGGCCTGCCGGAGACGACGCCGGCCACCACGGTCGACCGCCAGTGCGGCTCCGGCCAGCAGTCGGTCAACTTCGCGGCGGCGCTGATCGCCTCCGGCGTCCACGATGTCGCCGTCGGCTGCGGAGTCGAGCACATGGGCCACCTGCCGTTCGCCGCCGGCTTCAAGGTGATGGAGGAGTTCGGCCAGCCCTTCACCCCGGAGCTGATGGAGCGCTACGCGCTGATCCCGCAGGGCCTCTCCGGCGAGATGATCGCCGAGAAATGGGAGATCCCCCGCTCCGAGCTCGACGAGATCGGGCTGCGCTCCCAGCAGCGTGCCGCAAAGGCGACCGAGGAGGGTCGCTTCGAGCGCGAGATGGTGCCGATCCAGGTCAACGGCGACACCTACGTGGCCGACCAGGGGATCCGCCCGGGGACGACTCTCGAGGCTCTGGCGGGACTGAAGCCGGCCTTCAAGGAGGACGGCCGGATCACCGCCGGCAACTCCTCGCAGGTCTCCGACGGCGCCGCGGCGGTGCTGCTGATGACCCGCGAGAAGGCCGAGGCCCTGGGACTGAAGCCGCGGGCGCGGATCTACGACCAGACCACGGTCGGGGTCGACCCCGTGATCATGCTGACCGGCCCGATCCCGGCGACCGAAAAGATCCTCGCCCGCAACTCGATGGCGATCGACGACATCGACCTGGTCGAGATCAACGAGGCCTTCGCCTCGGTCGTCGGTGCCTGGCAGCGGGAGCTGAATCCCGACATGGACCGGGTCAACGTCAACGGTGGCGCGATCGCGATCGGCCACCCGCTCGGCTCGACCGGCGCCCGCCTCACGACCACGCTGCTGCACGAGCTCGAGCGCTCCGACAAGAGCCTCGGCCTGGTGACGATGTGCTGCGGCGGAGGGCTAGGAACCGGAACCCTGATCGAGCGGATCTGAACGAGCCGCTGCCGCTAAGCGCGGCGGAAGACGTTCACCTGGACGCCGCTGGGGGTGGTGTTGGTCTCCGCCACCTCCAGCTTCGTCATCTCCGGGTTGTCGTCCGGCCAGAGCCGGGCGCCCGAGCCCAGCACCACCGGGAAGATCATCAGCCGCAGCTCGTCGATCAGGTTCTTGCGCAGTAGCTCCTGGACGAGCGTGCGGCTGCCGGCGACGAGGATCGGGCCGGCGGTCTCCGCCTTCAGCCTCGAGACCGCCGCCTCGGCGTCGCCGCCGACCACGCTGGAGTTGTTCCACTCGAGCTCGCCCAGGGTCGAGCTGACGACGTACTTCGGCATCGCGTTCACCTTGTCGGCGAACGGGCCCTCGCGCTGCGGCCAGGCCCCGGCGAAGCTTTCGTAGGTGACCCGCCCCAGCAGGTGCGACTCCGCCCGCATCTGCTCGTCGAATTTGAACGGCGCGACCTCGGGGTCGTCCTCCATGAACGGGGCGACCCAACCGGTGTGGGGGTGGCTCGGCTCGCCGCCCGGCGCCTCCATCACCCCGTCGAGGGTGACGAACTCGGTGACGATCAGCTCGGCCATCGGGGGCCAGCCTACATATAGAGGGACACCGCGGGGATCGCTCGCAGATCCGCCGTGGTGCCCCTCGGGAAAGCTGTACCCAGATCCCGAATCGGTCAAAACCAGGTTGGAATCATGAACCGGTCGGGCAGTGGTTAGCCTGGGAGGCGATGGAGTTGATCGATTCCAAGAAGGCCCACGAAGGGCACAGCGTCGACGTCGCGATCAAGCGCTACCGGCGCCAGGACGGGACCGAGGTAGAGCGCCAGGTCGTCGAGCATCCCGGCTCGGTCGCGATCCTCGCCTACGACGACGAGGTCGTCTATCTGGTGCGCCAGCCGCGCGAGGCGGTCGAGGCCGACGGCCTGCTGGAGATCCCCGCGGGCACGCTGGAGGCGGGCGAGGAACCGCTCGCCTGCGGCCAGCGCGAGCTGGCCGAGGAGGTCGGGCTGGCAGCCGAGCACTGGTGTCAGCTGAAGGTGGTCCACACCAGCCCCGGAATCCTCAGCGAGGTGGCCTGGATCTTCGCCGCGACCGGGCTCTCACCGGCCAGCGGCGAGCTCGACGAGGACGAGCAGATCGACGTCGTGCGGC
>JBFXEM010000316.1:0-3641 GCA_050180135.1 Solirubrobacterales bacterium
TCGTCGGATCCGAACAGCGCGATCGGCAGCGTGCCGAGCTCCTGCACCATCAGGATCAGGGCGCTCGAGGCACAGGCCTTGGCGATCTCCTCGACCCCCATCTGCAGCATCAGCGTTCCGGTCCCGGTGCCGCCGTAGCGCTCCTCGAAGGGCAGCGCCAGGATGTCCTGCTCGGCCAGCAGCTTGCGGATGTCCCACGGGTACTCGCTGTCGCGGTCGATCTCACCGGCGCGGGGGGCGATCTTCTCCTGCGCGATCTGGCGGATCGTGTCGCGGAAGTCGAGCATCTCCTGCGGGATCGAGTAGAGGCCGGCGGCGGTCGCGGTGCTCATGCCGGGACCCTATCTGGAGCGACCCGGTACTCGTAGAAGCCGCGGCCGGCCTTGCGGCCGATCCGGCCCGAAGCGACCATCCGCTTGAGCAGCGGCGGCGGCGCGTAGGCGGGCTCCTTGAACTCCTCGTAGAGAGAGTCGCAAACGCTGTAGAGGACGTCGAGGCCGATGAAGTCACTCAGCGTCAGTGGCCCCATCGGGTGGCCACAGCCGAGCTTCATCCCCTCGTCGATCGATTCCGCCGTCGCGAAGCCTTCTTCATACATCCGCACCGCGGCCATCAGGTAGGGGACAAGGAGCATGTTGACGACGAAGCCCGAGCGGTCCTTGGTCTCGATCGGACGCTTGCCGATCGTGGCTACGAACTCGCGCGCGGCGGCGACGGTTTCCTCGTCGGTGTCGAGCGCGACGACGATCTCGACCAGGTTCATCACCGGCACCGGGCTGAAGAAGTGGAGGCCGAGAACGCGCTCGGGACGGGGCACGCCGGCGGCGAGCTGGGCGATCGGGATCGAGGACGTGTTCGAGGCGATCAGCGAGCGCTCGGAGACGACGCCCGCCACCTCGGCGAGGATCGCCACCTTCAGCGCGGCGTTCTCCGGCACCGCCTCGATCACCAGGTCGGCGTCGGCGAGGTCGGCGAGCTCGGTGGTGAAGGCGATCCGCCCACCGATCGCCTCGCCCTCGCCGGCGTCGATCTTGCCGCCGGCGACCGCCCGCTCGAGCGAGCTCCGCAAGCGCGTGCGAACGCCCCCGATCGCGGTCTCGTCGATGTCGCGGACGGTGACCGAGAGGCCGGCACGGGCGACCGACTCGGCGATTCCCGATCCCATCAGCCCGCCGCCAAGGACAGCAACCCTCTCTACGGCCATGAGCAGCTCCTCTTCTGGTTCTGGGGCATCCGGCTGACCGCGTCATCAGAAAGCGCGGCTTGCAGATAGTAGGAATACCACGTACCTCTCGCGGGGCGGTGCCCGGTCGGTACGGATGGGGGGGTCCCGGCGGCCTTCAGGCCGCGGTGTACTCGCTCAGGTACTCGAGCCCGCGGACCGCCCGCGACCCGTACCAGGAGGTCATCTCGCCGTCGATCAGCGAGACGGCGGCCCCGGGCAGGGCGGCGGCGACCTCGGCGACGTGGTCCTGCTTGAAATGGAACGGCTCGCTGCTGAGCAGGACGCGATCGACCTCGCCGGCGAGCGCGGACAGCTCGACCTCGGGGTAGCGCTCGGCGGCCTCGCGCGGCAGCGTCCGCCAGTTGAACAGGGCGAGCGTCTGCGCGATGTAGGTCTGCGGCGCCACGGTCATCCACGGGTCGCGCCAGATCAGGTACAGGACCCGCTGCGGCGGCTGCTCCCGCGCGGTCGCGAGCGCGTAGGCGCGCTCGAACTCCTCGCTGAGCCGCTCCGCCTCCCGCTCGCGCCCGAAGACATCGCCGAGCTGCCGGTAAAGCTCGAGGTTGTCGCGCGGAGCCTGGGGGTGGGTGACGACGACCTCGGGGACGAACTCGGCCAGCGCCTCGGCGTCCTCGCGGCGGTTCTCGTCGACGTTGACGACGACGTGGGTCGGAGCCAGCTCCCTGATCCGCTCCAGCTTCAGGTCCTTGGTCCCCCCCACCTTCGGGATCTTGCGCACCGTCTCCCAGGGGTGGATGCAGAAGCCGGTGCGGCCGACCAGCTGCCCGGCCAGCCCAAGGTCGCAGAGCAGCTCGGTGATGCTGGGGACGAGGCAGACGATCCGCGGCTCGGCGGGCATCGGGCCAAGCTACATGTTGCGCCGGTACTCGCCGCCGACCCCGTAGAGGGCGGCGGAGATCTGGCCCAGGGAGGCGACCTTGACCGCGTCGAGCAGGGCCTCGAAGACGTTCTCGCGCCGGCGGGCGACGTCGCGCAGCTGCTCCAGCGCCGGCCCCCGCCGCGCCTCGCCAAGCGCCTGGAAGGCCCGTACCGAGGCGATCTGGTCGTCCTTCTCGGCGGCGGTCGAGCGCATCAGTTCCTGGCCCCCGACCTGCTCGCCGCCACCGTCCTTGGGCAGAAAGGTGTTGACGCCGATCAGCGGCAGGGTGCCGTCGTGCTTGAGCCGCTCGTAGTGGAGGCTCTCCTCCTGGATCTTGCCGCGCTGGTACATCGTGTCCATCGCGCCGAGCACGCCGCCGCGCTCGGAGATGCGGTCGAACTCGTCGTAGACTGCCGCCTCGACCAGGTCGGTCAGCGCCTCGATCGCGAACGAGCCCTGCCAAGGGTTCTCGGTGAAGTTGAGGCCGAGCTCGCGGTTGATGATCAGCTGGATCGCGACGGCGCGGCGCACCGACTCCTCGGTCGGCGTCGTGATCGCCTCGTCGTAGGCGTTGGTATGGAGGCTGTTGCAGTTGTCGAAGATCGCGTAGAGCGCCTGCAGCGTGGTGCGGATGTCGTTGAAGCTGATCTCCTGCGCGTGCAGGCTGCGGCCCGACGTCTGCACGTGGTACTTCAGCATCTGGCTGCGCGGGCTGGCCCCGTAGCGCTCGCGCATCGCCCGCGCCCAGATCCGCCGCGCGACCCGGCCGATCACCGCGTACTCGGGGTCCATCCCGTTGGAGAAGAAGAAGCTGAGGTTGGGAGCGAAGTCGTCGATCTCCATGCCCCGCGCCAGGTAGTACTCGACGATCGTGAACCCGTTCGAGAGGGTGAAGGCGAGCTGGGAGATCGGGTTCGCCCCCGCCTCGGCGATGTGGTACCCGCTGATCGAGACGCTGTAGAAGTTCCGCACCGCGTTGGCGACGAAGAACTCCTGCACGTCGCCCATCATCTTCAGCGCGAACTCGGTCGAGAAGATGCAGGTGTTCTGTGCCTGGTCCTCCTTGAGGATGTCGGCCTGGACCGTGCCGCGGACCGTGCGCAGGGTCTCCGCCTTGATCTGTGCGTAGGCCTCGGCATCGACCACGTCCTCGCCGGAGACCCCGAGCAGGCCGAGGCCGAGGCCATCGTTGCCGGCCGGCAGCTCGCCCTTGTAGCGGGGTCGGGGACGGTCGCCGATGATCGCGTCGAGCTTGGCTTCGGTCTCCTCCCAGCGGCCGCTCTCGCGCAGGTGCTTTTCGACCTGCTGGTCGATCGCCGCGTTCATGAAGAAGGCGAGGATGATCGGCGCCGGCCCGTTGATCGTCATCGAGACCGAGGTGCTCGGGGCGCAGAGGTCGAAGCCCGAGTAGAGCTTCTTGGCGTCGTCGAGGGTGGCGATCGAGACCCCCGAGTTGCCGACCTTGCCGTAGATGTCCGGTCGCTCGGCCGGGTCTTCGCCGTAGAGGGTGACCGAGTCGAAGGCGGTCGAGAGCCG
>JBFXEM010000317.1:0-3638 GCA_050180135.1 Solirubrobacterales bacterium
GCGCGAGAACAGCCACTCCCCGTAGGGGAGGTCGGGCTCGGTGGCGCGGGCGATCTGGTCCATCACCCGCACCGCCTCGACCGGGTGCTGGCCGACCGCGGTCTCCTCGGAGAGCATGATCGCGTCCGAGCCGTCGTAGATCGCGTTGGCGACGTCGGTCACCTCGGCCCGGGTCGGGCGCCGGGCGGTGACCATCGAGGCCAGCATCTGGGTCGCGGTGATCGAGGGCTTGGAGTGCTTGCCGGCGGCGCGGATCATCCGTTTTTGCACCCCCGGCACCTCGGCCAGGGGCAGTTCGATCCCGAGGTCGCCGCGGGCGACCATGATGCCGCCGGTCGCCGCGGCGACGATCGCCTCGATGTCGTGGGTGGCCTGCGGGCGCTCGATCTTGGCGATCAGCGGGATGTCGGAGCCGAGCTCGGTGAGGCGCTGGTGGACCGGGGCCAGGTCGGCGGCCTCAGAGACGAAGGAGACGGCCAGCAGGTCGACGCCGTTGGCGGCGGCGAAGGAGACCCAGCCGAGGTCGCCGTCGGTGGCGGCGGGCAGGCCGGCGCCGTCGGGGATGTTCATCCCCTTGTGGGAGGAGAGGGTGCCGCCGACCTCGACCTCGCAGGCGATCTGGTCGGCCTCGGGGTCGCGCACGCGCAGGCGGATGGCGCCGTCGGCGAGGTAGACGAGCTGGTTCTCGCGCAGGTTGGAGACCCCGGCCCAGGGGACCGGGATACGCTCGCGGTCGCCCTCGCCCTGGCGGCGGGTGAGGGTCACGTGCATGCCGGTCTCCAGCTCGGCGAAGTCGTCGCGCAGCTCGCCGATCCGCAGCTTCGGCCCGGGCAGGTCGCCGAGCACCGCCACCTCGCGGCCGACGTTGAGGGCGGCGGCGCGGATCGTCTCGATCGTCTGCGCCTGTTTGTCGGGGCCGGCGTGGGAGAAGTTGAGGCGGAAGACGTCGGCGCCGGCGGCGACCATCTGCTCGAGCGTTGCCTGCTCCCAGCTGGCGGGGCCGACCGTGGCGACGATCTTGGTGCGGCGGTCCATGTGCGCCTTTGCGACCGGTACGGAGTTCATGCGCTTGACCATAGAGGGCGCGGGCCCGACGCTTCGTGAACGAGACGTAATTCCATCCAAAACCCCCGGTTTGGAGGGCGAAAGAGCCGCCCTCGGAGTCCGATCTTTTCTTGACTAGATCAGTAGACAATACAGCCGAGGCGACTGTACCTACAATCCGAGCCTTCGCGGAGAGGTGGCCGAGTGGCTGAAGGCACTCGCCTGCTAAGCGAGTAGGGGGCGCAAGCTCTCTCGAGGGTTCGAATCCCTCCCTCTCCGTTTTTCGGGAACGCACGGGGTTAGGCTGACGCGGGTGTCCGCTCCGCCCAGTCAGTCGCTTGACCGCTACGAGCGGATCTTCGCCGAGGTCGAGGCGCCCTTCGCCTTCGTCGACCTCGACGCGATGTGGGCGAACGGGGACGCGATGCTGGAGCGCGCCGGCGGCAAGCCGATCCGGGTCGCCACCAAGTCGATTCGCTGCCTGGCGTTGCTGAAGGAGATCATGCGCCGCGACCAGGGCTTCGCCGGGCTGATGACCTACACCCTGGCCGAGACCCTATGGCTTGCCGAGCAGGGCTTCGAGAACCTGCTGCTCGCCTACCCGACCACCGACTCCGAGTCGCTGAGGGAGCTGGCTCTGCGCTCGGTCGCGAGCCCAGCGAGGGCGCCGATCGTGATGGTCGACTGTCCCGAGCACCTCGACGCGATCGAGTCGGTGTTGGGAGCCGGCGCCGCACCGGTGCGGGTCTGCGTCGACGTCGACGCCGGCTGGTGGGCGCTGGGCGGGAGGATCAGAGTCGGGCCGAAGCGCTCGCCGGTGCACACGGTCGAGCAGGCGGTGGGGCTGGCGCGCGAGATCGAACGGCGGCCGCAGATCGAACTCGACGCGCTGATGGCCTACGAGGGGCAGATCGCCGGCGTCGGCGACCGGCCGCCCGGGCGGCGCCTGCGCGGGGCGGCGATCCGCTTCATGCAGCGGCGCTCGGCCAAGGAGCTGGCCGGCCGCCGGGCCGCGATCGTCGCGGCGCTCGGCGAGTTCGTCGAGCTGGAGATCGTCAACGGAGGTGGCACCGGCAGCATCGAGCTGACCGCGGCCGAGGAGGTGGTGACCGAGGTGACCGCGGGCTCCGGCTTCTACGCCCCCGCCCTCTTCGACCACTACAGCCGCTTCAGCCTGACCCCGGCGGCGGGCTTCGCGCTGCCGATCGTGCGCAAGCCGGAGCCACGGGTGGCGACCGCGCTCGGCGGCGGCTACCTCGCCTCCGGCAGCGGCGACGCGGCGCGGCTGCCGGCGCCGTGGCTGCCGGCGGGCCTGAAGCTCGACCCCGAGGAGGGCGCCGGCGAGGTGCAGACGCCGCTGCTCGGCGCCCCGGCGGCGGAGCTGAGGGTCGGCGACCGCGCCTATCTGCGCCACGCCAAGGCCGGCGAGCTCTGCGAGCGCTTCGACGCCCTCCACCTGGTCGAGGGCGACGCCATCGTCGACGTCGTCCCCACGTATAGGGGCGAAGGCAAATCATTTCTCTAGACGGCGAAAACCAAGCCTGACAAGGACGCAGGGAGCGCCGTGTGCTCTGCACACAAGCGACCGAGGACGCAGTCAGACGCCGGTTTGCAGCCGTCTAGAGGCCGAGGACGCGGGCGGCGTACTCGTTGGTGAAGACGCGGCCGGGGTCGAGCTCCTCGCGGGCGGCCTGGTACTCGGCCCAGGCCGGGTAGCGGGGAGCCAGGGTCGCGGCGGTCTGGAAGTGGCGCTTGCCCCAGTGGGGGCGGCCGCCGTAGGAGTCCATGATCTCCTCGACCGCCTTGAAGTAGGGCCGCCATTCCATGCCGCGGTACTGGTGCACGGCGATGTAGGCGGTGTCGCGCTCGTGCGAGGGGCTCAGCGAGGCGTCGTCCCCGGCGGCGACCCGCATCTCGATCGGGAAAAAGACCGGGTAGCGGTTGGCGCGCACCCACTCGACCACCCGCCGCGCCGCCTCCGGGCCGTGCTCGCGGGGAATCCCGTACTCCATCTCGGTGAAGCGGACCCGGCGCTCGTTGGCGAAGACGCGGTCGCTGCGGTCGGTAGTGCGGCTGCCGGAGGCGAGCCGGCCGGCGAGGCGCGAGAGCGCCGGGATCCGCCCCGGGAACGCCTTGCCGGCGGCCGAGAGCGCCTCCAGCGCCCAGTTCTCAAGCACCACGTCGTTGAGGAAGGCAGCCGCGCGCCCGCGCGGGCTCGGCGGCTCCTCGACCCGGTTGCGCTCCAGGACCAGGGCGCTGTCGGAGTAGGGGAAGGTGAAGAGCTCGAAATGGTCGTTGGCGTCGGCGCGCTGCTGGAAGGCGTCGAGCACGGCCTCGCGCGGCTCCGGCGTGTCGATCCGCAGCAACGAGAAGGCCGGCACACAGCGCAGGGTGACGGCGGCGATCGCCCCCAGCGCCCCGACCCCGACCCGCGCCGCCCGCAGCAGCCGCGGGTCCGCCGCGGCGGTGAGGCTGCGGACGCTGCCGTCGGCCAGCACCAGCTCGATCGCCTCGACTTGTGCCGAGAGGTTGCGCAAGCGGGCGCCGCTACCGTGCGTCCCGGACGAGATCGCGCCGGCGAACCTCTGGCGGAC
>JBFXEM010000318.1:0-3629 GCA_050180135.1 Solirubrobacterales bacterium
GTGCCCACCCCCCAGCGCTCGCCGGGGCCGATGTGGGCGGACTCGCAGGCGTAGTGATCGTGGCCGGCGTCGCCCTCGTGGGCGCGCGTCGGCAGGATCGCCTCTTCTTTGAGCTTCTGAACTGGCAGCTGCACGGTCGCCCACCCTAACTGAGCGCCCTGACAAGGAAGCAGGGAGCGCCGTGTGCTCGGCACACAAGCGACCGATGACGCAGTCAGGCCACGGCGAGGTCGTCGAAACGGTGCATCTCGGTCGCTGGGACGCGAGCGTGGACGAGGACGCCGTCGGGCCCCTCGGTCCTTTCGAGGTCGCCGGCGACCTCGTGGAGCTCGTGCAGGCGGGCGCCCTGCGAGTAGGGGATCAGCAGCTCGACCTCGGTCAGCGTCTCCGCAAACGCCGCCTCGATCCGCTCGCGCAGCTGGTCGAGGCCCTCACCGCTGACGGCCGAGACCACAACCGCGTCAGGGTGGCTGATTGTCACCTCGTGGCGCTCATCGTCGCTCAGCAGGTCGGCCTTGTTGAGGACGAGCAGGCGCTGCTTCTCGCCCGCGCCGATCTCCTCCAGCACCACGTCGACCGCGTTCATGTCGAGCAGGCGCCGCTCCTCCGGCTCGGAGGCGTCGACCACGTGGACGATCAGGTCGGCCAGCACCGTCTCCTCCAGCGTCGCCTTGAACGCCTCGACGAGTTGGTGCGGCAGCTTCTCGATGAACCCGACCGTGTCGGTGAGCAGGAAGTCGCGGCCGGAGAGCTCCAGCGTGCGGGTGGTCGGGTCGAGGGTGTGAAAGAGGCGATCCCCCACGCCCACCTCGGCCCCGGTGAGGGCGTTGAGGAGGGTCGACTTGCCGGCGTTGGTGTAGCCGGCCAGTGCCACCCGAGGCAGGGCCGAGCTATCGCGGCGGGCGCGCATTACGCCGCGGTTTTGCTCCAGCCGCTTGAGCCGGCGTCGCAACGCCGCGATCCGGTTGCGAGCCAGCCGGCGGTCGGTCTCGATCTGGGTCTCACCCGGGCCCCTGGTGCCGATGCCGCCGTCCATGCGCCCGGCGCCGAGGCGCTCGAGGTGGGTCCACAGCCCCCGCATGCGGGCCATGTTGTATTCGAGCTGGGCCAGCTCGACCTGGAGCTTTCCCTCGGCCGAGTGGGCGTGGTCGGCGAAGATGTCGAGGATCACCGCGGTGCGGTCGATCACCGGCACGCCCAGGGCGCTCTCGAGGTTGCGCTCCTGGCGCGGCGCCAGCTCGTCGTCGCAGGCGACTAGGTTTGCGTCGCAGGCCTTGATCTCCGCCTTCAGCTCGTCGAGCCGGCCGCGCCCGAAGTAGCGGTCGGGATCGGGCTTCGGGCGCTGCTGGGTCGCCTCACCGGCGGTCGCGACCCCGGCGGTGCGCAGCAGCTCCTTCAGCTCTGCCAGCGGCTCGTCGCCGTGATCGCCGTCGACGATGCCGATCGCCAGGGCCCGCTGGCGGGCGCGGGGGTTGGTGACGCCGGCGCCGTTGCCGCGCTCGGCGCTGTAGCGAGTTTCGGTCTTGCGACCGTTGCGGGAGCGTTGCACTTCCTTAATAGTAAGCCCCGCTCCGGGGACGCTCCGTCCTTTAGGCTGCGGGAACCGTGAAGGTTTTCGTAACCGGGGGGACGGGATTCATCGGCGGCGCCGTGGTTCGCCAGCTGCGGGCCCGCGGCGACGACGTCGTCTGCCTCGTCCGCAACCCCGAGAAGGGCAAGGAGGCGGCCGGGCTGGGCTGCGAGTTGGTCGCCGGCGACCTCGGCGACGAACGGGCGATCCGCGAGGGCATGGCCGGCTGCGACGCGGTCATCCACGCCGCCGCCGTCTACGAGGTCGGGATCCCGGTCAGCGAGCGCGCGGCGATGCGCGAGGCCAACGTCGGTGGTACCGAACGGGTGCTGGGCGCCGCCCTGGAGGCGAAGATCCCCAGGGTCGTCTACGTCTCCACCGTCGGCGTCTTCGGCAACACCGACGGCAAAATCGTCGACGAGAGCTACGAGCATCCGGCCGTCGACTTCACCTCCTGCTACGAGCAGACCAAGTGGGAAGCCCACCAGGTCGCCAAACGCCTGATCGGCGAGGGCCTGCCCTGCGTGATCGTGCAGCCCGGTGGCGTCTACGGCCCCGGCGACACCTCCTCGATCGCGGTGATGCTGAACGAATTCCTCAAGGGCAAAATGATCGCGATCCCGTTCCCGGACCTCGGCATCTGCCTCACCCACGTCGAGGACATCGCCGCCGGCATCCTGCTCGGGCTCGACAAGGGACGCCCCGGGGAGGCCTACGTGATCAGCGGACCCGCCACGACCGTGCGCGAGGCGATCGGCGTCGTTGCCGACGTGACCGGCAAGAAGGCGCCAAAGCGGGCGCTTCCCACCGGCTTGATGAAGGCCCTGACCCCCGTTGGCCCCTTGGTCGGCAAGCTGATGGGCCAGCCGCCGAACCTGCGCGAGCTGATCTCCTCAGCCGACGGCGTCACCTTCTGGGCCAGCTACGACAAGGCCCGCGACGAGCTCGGCTACGAACCGCGTGGGCTCCATGACGGCATGCGAGCGATGCTGGAGGCCGAAGGCCGGGTTTCGGCCGCCGCCGCCGCCTAGCGCGCTCGCGTAATCTGCGCGCTCCATGCGCGCGATCGACGTCCACCACCTCGGCCGGCCGCACGTGATCAGCTGCTGGGAAGTCGACGGCATGCTGATCGATCCCGGGCCGGCGTCCTCGCTGCCGACCGTGCTGAAGGCAATCGGCGAGGAGCAGCCGCGGGCGGTCCTGTTGACCCACATCCACCTCGACCACGCCGCCGCCACCGGCGCGATGGTGGCGCGCTGGCCCGAGCTGCAGGTCTACGTGCACGAGCGCGGCGCCCCCCACCTGATCGATCCCTCGAAGCTGCTGGCCAGCGCCGAGCGCCTCTACGGCGACAGGCTGGAGTACCTGTGGGGCAAGATCCTGCCGGTCCCTGAGGCCAACGTCCACGTCCTCGGCGGTGGCGAGACGGTCGAGGGCATGCGCGTCGCCTACACCCCTGGCCACGCCTCCCACCACGTCGCCTACCTGCACGAGGAGAGCGGCACCGCCTTCACCGGCGACGTCGCCGCCTGCCGCATCCCGCCCTCGAGCCTCGTCATCCCCCCTACGCCACCCCCGGACATCAACATCGAGCTCTGGGAGGCGTCGCTGGACACGCTCGCCTCCTGGTCGCCCGTGCGCCTCGCCCTCACTCACTTCGGCGCAATCGACGAAGACGTGCCGGGGCACATCGAATCGGTCCGCGAGATCCTCCACAAGGAGGCCGAGCTGGTCCGGGAGCTCCCCGAGCCCGAGTACGAGGCCGACCTGCAGCGCCGGATCAAGGAGGCGCTGCGCAACGAAGGGATCGAGGGCGAGGAGACCGTCGCCGAGATCCTCCAGGCCGTCCCGACCGCCTACCAGTGGAGCGGCCTCGACCGCTACTGGCGCAAGAAAGCCGAGCGCGAAGCTAGCTGAGGTGCTCGCGCATGCGCTCGACGGCCTCTTCGATGCGCTCGTCGGGCGTGGTCAGCGTGATCCGGAAGAAGCCCTCGCCGCTGGGCCCGTACATCGAGCCCGGCGAGATCACCACCGCGGCCTCCTCCAGCACGGTCTCGCA
>JBFXEM010000319.1:0-3627 GCA_050180135.1 Solirubrobacterales bacterium
CGCGTATGGACACTTTGAAACTCAACAACGGCATCGAGATCCCCGCTCTCGGCCTCGGGGTCTTCCAGACCCGGCCCGACGAGACTCGCGCCGCGGTCGAGGCCGCGCTCGAAACCGGCTATCGCCATATAGACACCGCCGCCGCCTATGGAAACGAGAGGGAGGTCGGCGAGGCGCTCGCTGCCTCATCTGTCGATCGCGCGGACGTCTTCGTCGAGACCAAGGTGTGGATCACCGACTACGGCTACGAGGAGACGCTGCATTCCTTTGAGAAGAGCGCCGCAAAGCTGGGCGTCGATCAGATCGACCTCCTGATCCTCCACCAGGCGCTGCCGTCCGACTTCGCCAAAACGCTCGAGGCCTACCGCGCCTTGGAAGCTCTCCTCGCCGATGACAGAGTCCGAGCGATTGGCGTCAGCAACTTCATGGTGGAGCACCTGACCTCGCTCCTAGATCGCGCGGCGGTCGTCCCTGCGGTCAATCAGATCGAGGTCCACCCCTACTTCGCCCAGCCCGAGGTCCAGGCGTTTGGATCCGAGCACGGCATCCTCACCCAGGCGTGGTCGCCGATCGGCGGCGTCACCTTCTACCGAGACAGCGGCCACACCAGCGCACTGAAGGATCCGGTGATCGGTGAGATAGCCAAGTCCCACGGGAAGAGCCCGGCGCAGGTGATGCTGCGCTGGGGCCTGCAGTACGGCCGCTCGGTTATCCCGAAATCGACCAAGCCGGAGCGCATCGCCGAGAACTTCGACGTCTTCGATTTCGAGCTCTCCTCCGAGGAGATGGCGGCGATCGACGCGCTCGACACCGGGCGCCGCGGCGGCCCCGAGCCCGAGGCGGTCACACTGGAGGACTTCGGCAAAGAGAGTCCCGAGGCGTAGAAACACCGAAAGGAGCCTGAGATGGAGATCACCAGGAGTTCGTTAGAGACAGTATGCGGGCCAGGAGACTGGTTCACCGGTTCGGCCTATATCGACACGGTTGCCGCGCCGACAGGCCCGTCTCGGGTCGCAGCGGCCAACGTCCATTTCACGCCGGGAGCCCGCACCACCTGGCACACCCACCCGCTCGGCCAGACGATCTTCGTCACCGAGGGTGTCGGCCGCTGCCAGCGTGAGGGCGGCCCGATCGAGGAGATCCGCCCTGGCGACCGCGTCTTCTTCGAGCCGGGCGAGAACCACTGGCACGGAGCGGACCCGGAGCGCTTCATGGTCCACCTCGCGATTCAGGAGGCGGACGAGTCGGGCAGCCCGGTCAGTTGGGGCGAGCACGTGAGCGACGAGGAGTACGGGGGCGATCGGTCCTGATCGCGACCTCAGAACGACGCAGACTCGACATCCAGAGAGATCCCATGCGCCAGTCCCACACCAAAGCAGCCGGTTACAACCGGATTCAGCCGGGCGACCGTGACTGTTGCTCAGGGCCTTCAAACGGCCCTAATAAGCCAGATGCCTCAGGGCAAAGCAGAAGGCGCCTACCAGAATCGAACTGGTGTAAACGGCTTTGCAGGCCGCTGCGTAGCCACTCCGCCAAGGCGCCGGGAAGCCGCTCAAGACTAGCGGCGCAAAGGGGGCGTTGGCTGCTCGGGGCGGGATAGGGTGCACGGGGCCGGATCGGCCGTTGATTTCAACCTGAGGGGAGAGCGGATGTCCGCGTACAACGAGCTGCAGCTGAGCAGCTTCATCGACCAGGTCTTCGAACGGCTGAGGGCGATCGAGGCGCAGCTGGCGGTGCTGTCGGAGAAGGCCGGGGTGCCCTATGTGGCGCCGAGCCAAGAGGCGCCGCAGGAGGTCGTCGACCTGGTCCTGAGCGGCGACCGGCTGGGGGCGATGCGCAAGTACCGCGAGCTGACCGGCTGCGGGATGGACGAGGCGAAAGAGGCGATCGCCAAGCTCTAGCCGAGCGTGACCTTGATCTTGGTTCCGGGCGCGAGGAGTTTGCCCGGCTTCGGGTTCTGCTTGACGACCTCGCCGGTCTTCGCGGTGGCGTCGCCGAGCTTCTTCACTTTGCCGATCTTGCAGTCGGCTTTCCTCGCCTTCTTCTTCACCGCTTCAGCTTCTTGTTCTTCAGCTTCGGGACCCTGCAGCCCTCGTAGACGAAAGGCTGGACGCTGGTCGCCGTGCCGGCGACGGTGGTGACCGTCACCGGTACGGCGGCGAGCGTCTTGCTCGGCGGCACCGTGGCGGTTATCTGGCCTTCGGAATCGAACTGGAAGGGCACCGGGGCGGCGCCGATGGTTACCGCGGAAACGCCGGCGAAGTCGGTGCCGGCGATCGTCACGCTGCCGCCCTTGATCGAGCCGGTGGCGGGACTGATCGAGGAGATCGTGGGAGGCAGCTGCAGCGTCGCCGAGATGTTGAGGCGACCGCCGGTGGAGGCGCCTTCGAAGTTGACGGTGCCACCAACCTCGACTCTTTTCAGGCGGGATTTGTGCACGTCGCCTTCGAGGGCCGTTTTGAAGTAACAGCCCGCCCCCGCGAACGACGGCAGTTCGATCCCGATCAGGTCACCGGGCAGGACCGGGATTGCAACGGAAAAGGTCATCAGCAGAGCCGGCGTGAGCGTTTTCGGACCGTCAGCGGCGAGCACGAGGTACTGGCCGGCGAACGGCCGGAAGACCTTGAGGCCCAGTTCTCCTTTCAGCTCGGTCCGCGTGCTCCAGGAGGTGAGCACTCCTGCGGTCGGGACCAGGTAGCCGTTGCCGGCGGCGACGGCGGTCTGCGCTTCGTCACGGCCGTCGGTGGGCGAGCAATTCAGGGCTTTGCCGGGAGCGGCGAGCTGCCCGAGCGTGATCGGTGCGGCGCTGGCGCCCGAGCAGACCCCGAGCGTGGCAAACGCCGCCGCCAGCGCGAACAGGCGGAGGCGCGCCACGGCCCCGCTACCCCTCGTACTCGGTGACGTTGCCGTAGTCCTCGACGGTGCCGCCGTCGCGCATGCTCGCGTCGTCGGGGTTCTCCCCGTACTGGCGCAGGGCGCGGCGCTGGCGTAGGTAGTCCCAGGCCTTGTCGAGCTGGACTTTCAGCTCCTCCATGCGCGCGTGGTCTTCGGAGCTGAGCCCCTCGCCCTCGTGGGCGCGAAGCAGGCGCTCCTCCTCCTGGACGAGCTCGTCGACGTAGCTAAGAACCTCTTTGTCATCCATGCGAGAAGCCTAGCCGGCGCGTTCCCTCAGGCGTCCAGCGTGACCTTGATCTTGGTGCCCGGCGCGAGGATCTTGCCGGGTTTCGGATTCTGCTTGACGACCTCGCCGGTTTTCGCGGTGGCGTCGCCGAGCTTCTTCACTTTGCCGATTCCGCAGTCGGCCTTCTTCGCCTGTTTCTTCACGGCTTTCAGCTTCTTGTCCTTCAGCTTTGGCACCCGGCAGCCTTCGTAGGCGAAGGTCGTGGGGGCGCCGGCGAGGCCGGCGGCGGTGGTCACTCCAACCGCGACCTTGATCAGCTTGCTGCTCTTCGGAGCGATCGCGGTGATCTGGGTTTCGGAGTCGACCGTGAACCTCTTGGCCGGAGTCGCCCCGAAGCTGACACCCGAGTCCAAGGCGAAGTTGGCGCCGGTGATGACGACTTTTCCACCGCCGACCACCGAGCCCTCAGCGGGAGTGATCGAGGTGATCGTGGGCGGCGGCAGCAG
>JBFXEM010000320.1:0-3623 GCA_050180135.1 Solirubrobacterales bacterium
TTCAGCTCGATCGTCGTGAAGTCGTGGCGCGGCGGCAGTTGACGGAACGTCGCCCAGGCGGCGACGGTATCGCCAAGCGCGGTCCAGGCGCCCCCGTGGACGTAGCCGCCAGGATGCAGATGGCGCTGATCGACGACGATCCGGCCGCTGGCGCGGTCGTCGTCGATCTCTGCCGGGTCGATGCCGAGGTCCCCCGGAAAGCTGCCGCCGATGAAGTCGCGGACGTCCTCTGGGGTGACCTTCGACATGTCGTTCATGCGGGCTATCCGCTGACGCCTAGTTGAGGCGTTCGACGATCATTGCCTCGCCCTGCCCCCCGGCGACGCACATCGTCTCCAGGCCGACCTGGTGGTCGTCGGTCTCGAGCACGTTGAGCAGGGTGCCCATGATCCGGGCACCGGTCATTCCGAACGGGTGGCCGAGCGCGATCGCGCCGCCGTGGGTGTTCATCTTCTCGAGCGGGATGTCGCATTCGTCCATGATCGGGATCACCTGAGCGGCGAAGGCCTCGTTGAGCTCGACCGCGCCGACGTCGTCGATCGTCATGCCGGCCCGGTCCAGGACCTTCTTGATCGCGCCGATCGGCGCGACGCCCATCAGCTCCGGCTCGTTGCCGTGGGTGGCGGCGGTGACGATGCGGGCGCGCGGGGTCAGGCCCAGCTCCTTGGCCTTGGTGTCGCTCATGATGATCGCCGCGGCGGCGCCGTCGTTGAGCGGGCAGGAGTTGCCGGCGGTGACGCCGCCGCCGCCCTCGAAGGCCTCCGGCAGTTCGGAGAGCTTCTCCAGCGTCGAGGAGGCGCGGGGGCCGTCGTCCTTGGCGACGACGGTGCCGTCGGGAAGGGTGACGGGGACGATCTCGCGGTCGAAGAAGCCGTCCTCCTGCGACTTGACGGCCAGTTCCTGCGAGCGCTGCGCGTACTTGTCCATGTCGGCGCGGCTGACCTCGTACTTCTTGGCGACGTTGACGGCGGTGATGCCCATGTCGATGTAGGCGTTGGGCTGGCCGTCGTTGCCGAGCAGGTTCTCGTTGCGATCGTCGGCACCGGCGGCCTCGGTGCGCTCGTTGTAGCGGCTCACCCACTCGATCCCGGCGGCGATGTAGACGTCGCCCTCGCCCGCCTTCACGGCGTTGGCAGCGTGGCGGATCGAGTCGAGACTGGAGGCGCAGTAGCGGGAGACCGTGACGCCGTTGACCGTCTGCGGCAGCTTCTCGGAGAGCAGCGAGACGATGCGGGCGAGGTTGAACGCCTGCAGGCCCTGCGGCATGCCGACGCCGCAGAAGAGGTCTTCGATCTCGGCCGGATCGACGCCGGGGTTGCGCTCGAGCAGCTGGTCGACGACGAAGGCGCCCATCTCGTCGGGACGGAGTTGGGCGAGCGACCCCTTGAAGGCACGGCCGATCGGCGTGCGGAGGGTGTCGACGATGACTGCTTCGGGCATTTGATGTTCTCCTTGAAAGCTGTGTGAGTACCGGGTTGCGCGGAGGAGCGTAATCGATTGGCTAGTCAACCAATTGTGCGCTTTCGCACATAACTTTGGGTTCGCGTCCCCTGCCTGCGTTACATTCGCCTCAATCCAGCTCGCTCTGCGAGACCACGCCGCTACGGCGGCTGCGAAAGGAGACCCTTCATGCCTGAGGGCTACTGCGTCAAAGAGCGCAAGAAGGTTGAGATCAAAGACGCCAAGCAGGTGACCATGAAGAACGGTCGCCCGGCGATCCAGGGGGTCTGCCCGGATTGCGGGACGAAAATCTTCAAGATCGGGAAACTCGAAGCGTAGCCGGCAAAGAGGTTGCGGCCCGGCGGGCGCCGGGTCGCCATCGTTCTGAACCTGGGCTCCGCCCCCGCCGTATCCCAGGTCCTATGGTCGGGTTGAGCAGCGAGCGGGATGTACGCGAGGCCTACGCCGCGCATTCAGGCGAGCTGTACGGCTTCGCCGTGCGCTCGCTCGGCGACGCCGGGCTGGCCGAAGAAGCCGTGCAGGAGACCTTTGTCCGCGCCTGGCGCGCCGGTGACCGGTTCGACTCCGAGATCGCGTCGCTGCGGACCTGGCTGTTCGCGATCCTGCGCAATGTCGTAGTCGACTTCGGCCGCGCCCGGGCGGTGCGCCCGAAGCTGACCGGCGCCGAGGCCGGAGTCGAGCCCTCGGTCGAGCCACTCGAGCAGGCACTGCTCTCCTGGCAGGTCGAGGAGGCGATGCGCCGGATTGGCGACGACCACCGCCACGTGCTGGTCGAGACCCACTTCCGGGGGCGGCCCTACGCCGAGGTGGCGGCGGAGCTGGGGGTGCCGGAGGGAACGATCAAGAGCCGCGTCTACTACGGGCTGCGGGCGCTGCGGGTGGTGCTGGAGGAGATGGGCTATGAGGACTGACGAGCACCGCGACTGGCGCCACGCGCTCGGCGCCTACGCGCTCGGAGACCTGCCGGCCGATGAGCGAGCGGCGGTCGAGGGCCACCTCGAGGGCTGCGCCGAGTGCCGGGCCGAGGCCGACGCGCTGGCGGGCGTGGCGCGGCTGCTGCCGCTGGCCGACCCGGCGCGCTTCAGCCAACCGGCGCCGCTGCCGCCGCCGGAGCTTGCCGAGCGGGTGGCGGGGGCGATCGGCAGCGAGCGGCGCAGCCGCCGCACGCGGCGCCGACGCCGGCGCGGGTTCGGGTTCGCGCTGGCGGGCGCCACGGCGGCTGCCGTCGCGATCCTCGCGATCGTCCTGGTCTCGGGCGGGGGCAGCGACGGCGGCACTGGACCCGTGCAGACGGTCGAGTTCTCCGCGCCCGCGGACGGGGTCGAGATCACGGCCGCGCTGGAGCCGCACGCCTTCGGGACCGAGATCCACATGTACGTGACCGGCGTCCGCTCCGGCACCCTCTGCCGGGTCTTCCTGCGCGACCGCAGCGGCCGCAACTTCTCGGCCGGCAGCTTCCGCTATCGCTGGGGCGATGACTCCGACGCGGTGCTGAGCTCGGCGCTCGATCTCTCCCGCACCGCCGCGGTCGGCGTCCACGCCGGCGGCCGCACCTACATCGCGCCGGTCGGCCAAGGAGCCACGGCGGCGATCCCGAACCTGACCAAGGAGGACGCCTGATGAGCCGCATCGCCATCCCATCGATCCTGCTGGCGCTGATCGCCGCGCTCGCCATCGCCGGCTGCGGCGGCGGCGACGGGACCGGCGGCGCCTACGGCAACAAGGGCGGCACGAGCGCCGCGACGACCGCCGAAGCCGCGCCCAACCCCGAAGAAGGCGCGACCTTCGTCTCGGTCGCGGCCGTGCCCAGCCTCGGCCGCGTCCTCGTCGACTCGCGCGGCCTCACCCTCTACGACTTCCACGAGGACCAGGGCACCGAATCGGCCTGCTACGGCGAGTGCGCCAAGGTCTGGCCGCCGCTGCTGACCGACGGCGAACCACACGCCAGCAACGGCGCCATCCCCGGCAAGCTGGGTACGACCGAACGCAGCGACGGGACCGTCCAGGTCACCTACGCCGGCCACCCGCTCTACACCTACGCGGAGGATGAGAACCCCGGCGACGCCAAGGGCAACGGCATCGACTCCTTCGGCGCCCAGTGGAACGCGCTGACCCCAAGCGGGTCCGCGCCCGGCGGGTCCACCCCCCCCCCCCCCCCCCCC
>JBFXEM010000321.1:0-3622 GCA_050180135.1 Solirubrobacterales bacterium
CCGCTCCGGGGCCTGATATTCGAGCGCCCGCATCAGGCGCCGGTGATGTCGACGACGATGCGGGAGCCGCCGGTTTCGCCGCGGGCCACCCGGGCGACGCCGGCGGCGACGTCGTCGAGGGGAATCACGTCCCCGACCACCCGCGGCAGTTGCAGCTCACCGCTGGCCAGGAGCCGCACCACCTCGACGACCTCCTTGGGCTCGGCGCCGTAGGAGCCGACGAGCTCGCGCTCGCGCAGGACGAAGGTCATCATTCGGCCGGCGTCGGCGTGGCCGTCGCCGACGCCGATCACGACCGCGCGCCCACCCTCGTCGAGCGAGCGGACCGCGCTTTCGATCGTGTGCGGGCGGCCGACGAACTCGAGCGAGACGTCGACGCCGCCGTCGTCGTTGATCCGGGTCAGCGCCTCGTCGGGGTGCAGCGCCTCGTCGGCGCCGGTTTCCAGCGCCCACTGGCGCGCTTCGTCGCGAGGGTCGACGGCGATCACGCGCTCGGCACCGAGCGTCCGGGCGATCCCGACCGCCGAGAGGCCGAGGCCACCCGTCCCCCAGACGGCGACCCGCGAGCCGGCGCCCACCCCGCCGCGGTTGGCCACCGCGTGGTAGGCGGTGGCGACGGAGTCGGTGGCGACGGCGGCGAGCTCGTCGCTGAGCCCGTCGGGAACCGGGACGAGGTTTCGCACCGGTACCGCGACCAGGTCCGCCCAGCAGCCGTGGCAGTCGGCGCCGAGACACAGGCGCCGCTTGCAGATGGTCGAACGGCCGCGGGCGCAGAGCTCGCATTCCTGGCAGGTGATCAGCGGCACGATCGCCACCCGCGAGCCGATCTCGGGTCCGCTGGTGCCGGGGCCGAGCGCCTCGACGCGGCCGCAAGGCTCATGGCCGAGGACGATCGGGCGGAAGGCCGGTTTGGCGCTGCCGTCGATCACGAAATGGGTGTCCGAGCCGCAGATCCCGACCTTCGAGAGCGAGATCAGCGCCTCACCGGGACCCGGCTCGGGCTCGGGCCACTCGACCACGGTCAGCTCCTCGGCAAGGACGGCGGCGCGCATCAGGAGTCCTCCCCGTCGGTCCAGGCGAGAAAGCGGGCGGGGTTGTCGACGACGAGCCGGCGCACGTCCTCCTCGCCGATGCCCTCCTGGCGCAGCCAGGGCAGGAAGCGCCAGAGGATGTAGGTGAAGCCGGGCCCGCCCCCGTAGTTGGTCAGGTAGCTGCGCCGGGCGATGTCGCCAGAGAGGCAGATGCGATCCCCGTAGCCGGCCGCGATCAACCGCTTGATGAACTCGACTTTCTGGCTGTCGGGCCCGTAGCGCTCCTTCGAGAGGCAGTCGTAGCCGATGAAGCAGCCGGCTTCGACCACCGCCAGGTGGTCCTCCCAGTCCAGGCGTCGGTCCTGATGGCCGATCAGGACGTTGCCGAGATCGGCCCCGGCCTCGGCAAAGATCCGGACCTGCTCGAGCGGGATCGTGCCGGCGCTGGTGTGGGTCGAGATCGGCGCTCCGGTTTGCCGTTGGACGTCGGCGGCGGCGCGCAGCATTCGCTCCTCATCCGCGGTCACGCGGTCGAGCGAGGTGCCGACCTTGATCACCCCCGCCCGTGCCTCCGGCGCCTCCGGGAACCCCTCGGTGAGGTCGCGAAGCATCTCCGCCCGCAGCCCCTCGTCGTCGATCGCGCCGACGTCGAGCACACCTTCCCAGTAGCCCTCCATGATGTGGCCGGTGGCGGCGACGATCCGCACCCCGGTGCGGCGCGCAAGCTCAACCAGCCCGGCGGCGTCGCGGCCGTACTCCGGGCAGCTGAGCTCGACCATCGCTTCGCCACCGGCCTGCGCGAAGAGCTCGAGCTCGGCCGCCGAGCGCTCGAGGTCGTCGAGAACGGTGTCGTCGCTGCCCTTGGTCAGGTGCTCTCCCGGCAACGTCAGCAGGTGCTCGTGACAGTAGGTAACCCCCAGCTCCGCTGCCGGCACCTCCCCCAGCACGGTGTGGACGCTGTTCATACCGACTCCTCCTCCGTTTGCCCGCCGCGGGCGGCGGCGATCTCAGCCCAGGTCAGCTCGCCGGCCTCACGGCGGATCCGCTCGATATCCTCGCGGCGCAAAGAGGATCCCCGGCCCGTGAGCAGACGCGAGCGCTCCTGGCCGTAGCGGTAGAGCTCCTCCACCTCGGGCTCGCGCCAGCGCCACTTGACGGCGGCCTCGTCGAGCTGGCTCCAGGGGGGCTCGAACAATGGCGAGGAGAAAGCGCGGGCGCGCACGTTCATCTCCGCCTCGTCGAGCCGGCCGCAGGCGAAGGTGAAGTGGCCCCGCTTCGCCGGCAGGCTCCAGCTGCCGGCCGAGTCGCCGGCCCCGTTGGGGTTGACCCGGCGCGGATAGTCGTGCTCGGCGAGAACGTACCCGGGCACGAGCTGGGCGTTGCGCCCTGGCCCCGGCAACGGTGCGGTTCCACCCGCCCGGCGCCAGGCCGCGTAGCCAACCGGGTGCAGGTAGTAGTCGCTGTGGGCAGAGCGCTCGCCGGCCAGCGCCGCGAAGTTGTCGACGTAGGCGTCGAGCGCGTACTCCTCGTTGTAGAGGGGCCAGAGCCGCCGGGTGCGGTCGTCGACCTTGTCCCACTCGCTCTGCGAGTACGTCCCGGCCATGATCGTCGCATCGACCGGCGCCCGCAGGTAAACGCTCATCCCCGCCTCCACCATCTGGTCGAAGCTCATCTCGGCGAAGCGGGAGTAGAGGTCGCGGGTCGCCCGCGTGCAGGCGTCGGTCAGGTCTTCGAAGGTGTCGGTCAGCTCACCCGCGGAGTCCATCCCGACCGGGAGATAGCGGTCGGTGAGGGCGTCGGACGTGTAGAGACCGACCCCGAGGATCTGGTCCTGGGAACTCTCGGGAACCGTGTAAGGAGTGCCCCAGTCGGTGATCTCGATCGCGACCCCGTCGGTGATCAGGGCCAGGGTCAGGTTCGCGTAGGGCAGGTCGGTCCCGATCCCGTCCATCCAGGCCAGCCCGCACTCGGTCATGTTGAGAAAGTCGCGGGTGTGCAGGAGCAGCCCGTCGCCGAGCCGGTAGGGCCCAGCCGCGGCGAGCCCGGAACGGCTCTCGCAGTGGATCAGGAAGTTGTACTGCGTCGCGGCGGCGAGGAAGCGACCGAGGGCGGTGCGCAGAGACGCGTCGAGCTGGTGGGCGTCGGCCTCGAAGCACTGCAGGGTCCGCTCCTCGTGGCTCTGGGAGAGGTCGCCGGCGTCGAGCGACCACTGGTGCAGGCCGCTGCGCTGGTAGGCGCGGACCAGCCGCTGCTGGAAGTCGACCATGAACCAGAGGTCCTCGAGGTTGTCCTCGGGGCGCAGCAGACCGTGGCGGATCAGCAGCGAGCGCCCGTTCAGGTAGTAGTTGAGTGTGGCCCAGGTGGTGAGCCGGTTGAGCGTAGTGCTGACCTCGCGGGCACGGTGACCGATCTGCTCCGGCGAGAGCCGCGCCGCGACGGCCCGCAGCAGGTCGGGATAGCGGTAGTAGGCGTCGATCATGACCAGGTCGACGTAGGGCAGGACGGGAAACAGCTTCGAGCCCTGGGCAGTGCGGGTGACGCAGTTGTGGACGAGCACGTCGTCAGCCCGCTGCAGCACCGTGTTCAGCGCC
>JBFXEM010000322.1:0-3619 GCA_050180135.1 Solirubrobacterales bacterium
CACCGGCCGCTAAGGTCGGGTGCGCGCCCTTGATCGACCTGCACTGCCACATCCTGCCCGGAGTCGACGATGGCGCCCTCGACCTCCGCGACAGCGTCGGCATGGCGCGCCAGGCGGCCGCGGACGGCATCGGGTCGATCTGCGCGACCCCTCACATCCGCCATGACCACGACGTCCGGATCCACGAGCTTGAGGACCGCGTCGCCGCGCTCAACGCCGCCATTCGCGAGCAGGGCCTCCCGGTCGCCGTCGCGCGCGGCGGTGAGGTGGCCGAGACGGCGATCGACGGCCTGAGCGAAGAGGAGCTCGGGCTGGTCGCGCTGGGCACGGGCAACTGGGTCCTGCTCGAGCCCCGGCCGGGCCCACTCGGAGACAGCCTGCTCGGTGCGGTCGCTCAGCTCCGGGAGCACGGCTTCCGGGCTCTGGTCGCCCACCCCGAGCGCCATCTCTCGGCCGACATGTACGAGCGCATGGCGGGCTTGATCGCCGCCGGCGCCCTGATCCAGGCGACCGCCGACTTCTTCCTCCGCGAGCAGACGGCGGCCGGCATGGAGGCGCTGGCCGCCGCCGGCCTGATCCACGTTCTCAGCAGCGACGCCCACTCCTCTCACGGGGGCCGACCGGTCCACCTGGCCTCGGCATTCGAGCGATTGGCGGACATCGAGCCGCTCGCCTCCCACCTCGAGTGGATGCGCGAGCTGGCGCCGCGGGCGATCCTCGAGGGCGGCGAGCTGGAGCTGCCCTTCGGCCCGATCGTCTAGGCGGCTACTGGAGCGGACGCAGCTCGACCCTCCGGGCCAGTTCATCCACGGTGGCGCGGGTGCCGCTGCCGAGCCCACGGCGCAAGAAGTTGGCGGCACCCGCGGCGGCGCTCAGCCGCATCGTCTGCTCCCAGCCCAAACCCGCCGCAATGCAGTAGGCGAGCCCGCCCATCATCGAGTCTCCGCAGCCCTCGCGCGAGCCCCGCTCGAAACGCGGCGGAACCAGCTCCCAGGCCTCCTCCCCGCGCAGGACCATCGCCGGCTCCTCGGCCCGGGTGATGATCACCGCGCCGGCCCCGGCGTCGAGCAGGCGCTGCGCGGCAGCCCGCATCCGCTCGGTCCCGTCGACCGAGCCGCAGACGAACTTGGCCAGCTCCCAGTCGTTGATCTTGACCAGGTCGGGGGCGCCTTCCAGGGCGCTCTCGAGGCGGGGCGGAGAGAGGTCGACGACAACCGGCGTGCCGTTGGCCCTGACGTCGGCGACGAGGCTGCCGAAGAGCTCGAGCGGCAGCGCCTCTCCGGGGAACGGCCCGCAGAGCGCCAGCACCTGGGAGTCGAGGGCGACGGCGACCGTGCTCGAGAAGAGCTCGTCGACCTCGTGGCGACTGGGGGGAGGCGAGGCCGCCTGCGCGATCGGGACCCGCTCACCGCTGCGTCGGTCATGCAGGTAGGCGCCGGAATCGGCGCCGGTCTCGGTCAGCCTCAACCGGCAGTCCATCCGCTCCAGCAGCGGACGCAGGACAGCGCCGGTCTCGCCGCCGACGAAACCGCAGAGAGTCGGCGCGGCGCCGAGCTCGGCAGCCATCCGCGCCACCCACACCCCCTGGCCCGCCGCGTGCAGGTGGAACTCATCGCCACCGTCGCTCGCGCGCGACTCGATCACGATCGAGAGCATCGGATGAGGGCCGAAAACGGCCACCCTGGGCGCCTCGTTCACGGAGGGCAGCCTAGACGGCGGACGCGCAAGCCGACCAAGCGAGTCCGAACGGGGCAGCCAGGACTCGAACCTGGAATCGCCGGTTTTGGAGCCCTCCGGCTCCGACGATCGGCCGTCGCGGCACCCCATCAGAGAGCCAAATCTAGGCCATTTCTCCAGAGAGGGGAATGGCCCGGGGAATGAAAGGACGCGCGCCTTCAGCGAAGGACGTCGACCTCGCAGAGCACGCCAACCGCCTTGGCAAGTCGCCGGTCCGCGGTGAGTAGCACCGCGTCGAGGGCCTCAGCGAGCGCAACGTAGGAGGCATCGTAGGAACTGAGGTTGTCGCGAAGCTGCCACACGCGATCGAGCAGCGGTATGTGCGAGACGCGCTGCATTGGCAGCGCGGCAAGGTCATCGAGGGCCTGTCCGGATCGCCGCTCGTCGAGGCGCTTCGCTCGGGCTGCACGGCGGAGGATTGAAAGGACCTCGAGGTCGATCAACTCGGGCGCGGCCAGCTGCTCTCCTTGGAGTCGTTCGCGGGCTCGGTCTCCGTCCTCGCCGTCGTCGGCCAGGGCCGGAGCGAGCACCGAGGCGTCGACGACGATCACCGGCTGCGGCGATCCTCGCGCTGGCTGTCGGCGGCGAATCCGAAGCCCACATCTCCGCCCGCCCGGCCTCCTGCGCGGCTGAGAACTTCTTCAAGCGTCGGCGTCTCCGCCTCTCGGATCAGTCGGGCGAGCAGATATTCCTGCAGGGACTGACCCTCAGCGGCAGCCCGCTCGCGCAGGACGCGGCGGACGTTGTCGGGGACGTTCTTTATCTGGACACTTGCCACAGTGAAATTCTCGTCCTCAGTCTAGCGCCACTTTGGCGCCAACGGTTAATTTCTGGCGCTAGACCATCGGCGGAACCTGACTGTGCGGTTTCCGATCTGATCGGCGACTGAATGGACCTGGCTGCGTCGAGCAAGGTTCATCGCGGATCGTCCGAACTCTGCCATGCCGCCCCGGAGCCGCGCGGCTAAGCTCGGCCGATGCCGATCGAATCCTCGTTCCAACTCGACTGCCCGGTGGAGGGTTGCGACTTCACGGCCCACTTCCCGGCCGGGCCACTCGGCGACCCGACCGGCGCGGCCCGCGAGGAGTGCCTAGCCGCGCTGCACCTGGAGCACCCGAATCACCCGCTCAGGAAGGCGCTGCGCGACCCGCTGGAGGCGAACGCCGACGACTCGGTGACCGCCGACGTGCAGCTCAATGAGGGACAACGCGAGGCGCTTCGCCGCTACATCGCCCAGCGCGAGCAGACGGGCCTCTCCGGCGTCGTCGGGCTCGCCGACCTCGGCGAGGGCTACGTCAAGATCCTCTTCTACGACGTCGATGGCAACGTCGCCGACACGCAGCTGCTCTTCTCTCTGTACGGCGACGCGGTGATGCCGGAGGACCCGAGCGCCTGAGCTAACGGCAGGCCCGCCGCCGCTTAGATCAGAAAGCTCGCAGCGCCGTCTGATCCTCGGCGAGGAAGCGGTTGATGATCGGCAGCGAGGCGCACCATGCGGCCACCGCGATGTGCACCCAGAACCTACCCCCTGATCAGGTAGTAGCGCTGCCCCGCGTCGCCCAGCAGCTCGACGATCTCGGGCTCCTCGAAGCCCATATCGCGCAGCAAGCAGGCGCGCAGCAGGAACCAGACGCGGTGCTGCAACACGATCAGCGCCTTCCCGTCGGGCACCCGCGCCGGCCGGTCGCTGGAGAAGTGGGTGAAGTAATTGCGGGTGTCGCGGACGGTCTTGGCGAACTCCTCGCGATCCTCGGGTATGCCGCAGAACCGCAGCACTTCGCCGCCGAAGCTGTCGAGGACGCGACGCACCTGGTCGAGCAGGCTGGCCCTGTTGGAGTTGAGCAGGTTGCGTTCGATCCACTCCCCCTCGCGCTCTCGCAGC
>JBFXEM010000323.1:0-3615 GCA_050180135.1 Solirubrobacterales bacterium
ATCTCGCCCGTCGGGATGCGGACGGTCGAGCTCGAGCCCTCCATGCCGTGCAGCTCGATCGCGGTGGCGGCGACGTCGGGACGGGGGCGCTTGGCCCCGCAGTTGGGGCAGGAGTAGTGGCCGAGGTGACCGACGAAGGCGCGCTCGTACTCGTAGGGGTGCCCGCAGCGACGGCAGTGCTTGGCGTCGAAGGCGTGCTGGAGCTCGGGCAGCGCCTGCGAGGGATCGTCGATCCCGTAATAGAGGACACCTTGGCGCTGGGCGCCCTCCGGGTCGCGGCCGAGGTCGGCGATGAGGGGGTCGTCGGCGTTCAGCGCGAAGGCGGAGTGGCCCTCGCAGGCGGCGACGGTGCGGGCCCACTCGTCGGCCAGTGCCTCCATCTCGCCGTAGCGGTCGAGCTGGTCGCGGAAGAGGTTGCCGAGCACGATCAGGCCGGGGTGGAGCTGTTCGCAGACGCGCGGCAGCCAGGCCTCGTCGACCTCGAACAGCCCCTCGGAGCCGCGCTGCTCCAGCAGCGCCGTCGCCACCCCCCAGGTCATGTTGGAGCCGGCCCGGTTATGGACCGGGTCGCGGCCCTCGGCGGCGAGGATCGCCGCGATCATTCCCGCCGTGGTCGTCTTGCCGTTGGTGGCTGAGACCACCGTGCTGCCGTCGCCGAGCCGCCCACCGAGCGTGGCAATCGCGTCGGGGGCGAGGCGCAGCAGCACCCGGCCCGGCAGCGTCGTACCGCCGCCGCGGCCGCTGGCGCGGCTGGCGGCGCCGATCCCGCGCGCCAGGGCGACCTTGGCTGCGAAGCCGGCGCTCAAGCGGCGGCCGGGACGAGGACGCTGAGCGCCCGCGGCAGCACCCGCAGCGACGCCGGCAGGTCGGTCAGGTGCTCGCCGTCCGCGTAGACCGCGAAGGGGCGGCTGGCGCTCAGTTCGAGGTGCTTGGCGCGGAAGACCTTGACGACGTCCCCCTGCTCGACGTGGGTGCCCTTGAACACCTTCGGCAGGTTACCCACGAAGCGCAGCTTGCCGACCTCGCCGACCGAGACCACGTCGAATTCGCCGTCGTCGAGCAGGGCGTTCGGAGCGATGTACATGCCGCCGCCGAAGCAGCTGCTGTTGGCGACCGAGATCGAGTACCCGCTGAGGCGGATGCGCTCGGAGTCGACCGCGATCGTGAAGCGGGCCGGCTTCCAGCCGATCAGGGTGCGGATCGCGGCGTAGGCGTAGACGAGGTTGCCGCGCAGCAGCTTGGTTTCGTTGGCGAGCCGGTTGGCCTCGGAGTCGAAGCCGACGCTGACGATGCCGAGGAAGCGCTCTCCGTTTGCCTCGCCGACGTCGATCCGGCGGCTGTGGCCGGCGAGAACCACCTCGATCGCCCGCTCGGGCTCGTCGGGGATGCCGAGCACGCGCGCGAGGTCGTTGCCACGGCCGCCGGGCACGATTCCCAGCGGAGTCTCCGAGCCGGCCATGGCGCCACCGATCGCGCCCAGCAGCCCGTCGCCGCTGACCACGACCGGGATCTCGTCCGCTTCGACCGCCAGCAGCGCCTGTTCGACGCCGTGCTCGAGGCCCTTGGTGCGCTGGACCCGGAACTCGACCCGGCGATCGTCGAGGATCTGCTCGACCCGAGGCAGCAGCTTCAGCGCCTTGCCCCCGGCCGAGTGGGGGTTGACGATCAACGCCAGCGGCATGCCATCGATGGCCATGCGCCCAGCCTAGTCAGACGGGGGCGGCTGACCGGTCGGGCGCAAACGGGCGACAGAGAAACTGCCGTCGCCCGCGTCGTCGCTGACGATCAGCTCGATCCCGTGGCGGCGCAGGCGCCGGCGCCCCAGCCTGGCGGTGAGGCCGCTGGCCGAGCGCAGCGGTTCGGAGCGGGCGATGATCAGGTGGCCGCCGGGCCGCAGCACCCGCGCCGTCTCGGACACCGCGGGGGCGATGTCGATCGCGGCCACGAGGTCGAAGTGGTCGTCGGGGAACGGTAGCGCCCGCGGCTTGCCGACCTTGAAGGCGATCCGGCCCTCCGGGTCGAGCCCGATCCGGGCGGTGGCGGCGCGAACCAGCGCCTCGGACTCGTCGACGCCGCGGATCCGCGCACGGGGGAACTCGCGGGCGAGGAAGAGGGCGCCGTCGCCGTCGCCGCACTGGATCTGCAGCACGCGCTCCGGCGAGCCGACCGCGAGAACGGCGGCCGCGAGCGGCGTCAGCGGTGGCGTCGGCATCGCACCGATCGTATTGCCGTTTGCATTAACCTCCCCGTCCGTGGAGGCGCAGCAACCAGATCGACGCTGGATGATCCTCGCCGTTTTCGCGGCACTGGCGGTGATCGTCGTCGGTGCGATCCTGATCTCGCGCAGCGGTGGCGACGACAACGGCGGCGACACGACCAGCGCCAGCGGCGGTGGCGAATCCGGTGGCTGCAAGAAGGTGGAAGCGCCCGAACCGAAGGACGTCAGCTTCACCAAGCCGGACCAGGTCGTCGAGCAGGGCGAAGAAGTCAACGCCGTCGTCGCGACCAGCTGCGGGACCTTCACGATCGCGCTCGACACCGAGCGGGCGCCGAAAACCTCCAACTCCTTTGCCTTCCTCGCCGAAGAAGGCTTCTACGACGACCTCACCTTCCACCGCGTCGTCCCCGGTTTCGTGATCCAGGGCGGCGATCCGGAAGGCACCGGCAGCGGCGGTCCGGGCTACAGCGTCGACGAGAAGCCGCCGGCCAACATCGAATACACCAAAGGCGTGGTCGCGATGGCCAAGAGCGAAGCCGAGCCCCCCGGGCGCTCCGGCAGCCAGTTCTACGTCGTCACCGCCCCCGACGCGGGCCTGCCCGCCGAATACGCGTTGGTCGGCGAAGTGACCGACGGCTACGACACGGTCGAACGGATCGAAAAACAGGGCGAAGGCGACGGTCCGCCCAAACAGACGATCCTGATCGAAAGCATCACGATCGAACGCGAATAGCGGCGGCTAAGCTGCGCTCGTGGCCAAGCTCAAGGTAGGCGACCCGGCACCCGAATTCGAGCTGCCCGGCACGGGCGGCAAGACCTACCGCCTCGCCGACTACCGCGGCCGCAAGCTGGTCCTCGCCTTCTATCCGGGCGATTTCACCGCCGTCTGCACGAAGCAGTTCTGCTCCTATCGCGACCAGGGCGAGCGGCTCGACGGCCTCGGCGCCGCGGTGCTCGGCATCTCGCCGCAGTCGGTCGCCTCGCACGAGCGCTTCAGCGAGGAGAAGCGGCTCAACGTGCCCCTGCTCGCCGACGAGGACAAGGCGGTTGCCCGCGCCTACGGCGTGCTCGCCGGCCCGGTCGTGCGCCGGGCGATCTTCATCGTCGACGAGGAGGGGATCGTCCGCCACCGCAAGGTCACGATCGCCGGCCTCACGTACGAGTCGGTCGACGACATCGAGCGGGCGCTGGCGGGCGTCGGCTGATGGCGGCGGACGCGACACCCTTTGAGGTCGGGCCGGCGCCGACGGTCCGGGGGGAGCTGGCGGGGGAGGGCGCGGCGATCGTCCTCTGTCACGGCATCACGGCGACCAGGCGCTACGTCGTCCACGGCTCCCGCTCGCTGGAGCGGGCCGGCCACCGCGTCGTCAGCTACGACGCCCGCGGCCACGGTGAGA
>JBFXEM010000324.1:0-3604 GCA_050180135.1 Solirubrobacterales bacterium
GCACCGCGCATGTGCAGCTGGCGCGCCGTCTCGTAGCCGATGCCCCTGGCGGCGCCGGTCACCAGCGCCACCTTCCCGTTCAGGTCGTAGGTAGGCATGGCCCAAGCCTATTCGAGAACCCGCCACAGATCGATGTCGAGATCGAGATCCACCTTGCGCTCGATTGAGACGGGTTCGGTGGGTTTCGATCCCAGGGCGACCGTATGCTGCCGCCGTGGCCGGTCCCGACTCGACCTACGCAAGCTTCGCCGCCGATCGCGGTCTGGCGCCGGTGCCAGCGCTCGAGCTCGGCGCGCTGACGCCGCTCCTGGTCGAGTCCAAGCACTGCCGCGTCGCGCCCGCCGCCCGTGGCCGCCTCGCCGGCGAGGTCGAGGGGGTCGTCGGCCACCTCGCCTACACGCGCAACAAGACCTTCCGCTTCAACGTCGCCCTGGTCGAGGTCCACGGCTCGACCCCGTTCGCGCCGCGCCTGTTCTGCATCCGCCAGGGCCGCAGCACCCGCGACGACGAGTTCTACGGTTTCGGGGCGCGTTACTCCAAGCTCTGGACCGAGAGCGAGAAGCTGAACCAGCGCTACACGGTCAGCACCGGTCCCTACCAGGACGAGAACTGGATGCGGCAGCTGTTCTCGCCGGCCCTCGTCGACTACCTGGCGACCAAACCTCCCGCCGACTTCTCCTTCGAGCTCGCCTACGGGATTCTGCTTGGCAGCGTCGAGGACGACGACCCCGGCGCCGACGGCCTGGCCGCGCTCTGCGAGGCGACCGTCCACGTCGCCGAGCGGATCGCCCGGGAGAGCGCGGAGTAGCGATGCAGATCAACCGCACTGGAATCTGGCTGATCGCCTTCTTCGGGCTGCTCGGCCTGGTGATGTGCGTCGGGCCGTTGCTGGCCGGCGCCGGCGCCGAAGCCTCGCTGATCATCGCCTCGACCGGCGCCATCTTCGTCCTCGTTGCCGCCGGGCTCGGGCTCTACGCGCGCCACGCGGCCCGCAAGGCCGCCCACAACGACTGGATATTCCGCACCGGGATCAAAGGGACCGCGACGATCCTCGACGTCGGCAACTCTCACACCACCGTCAACGAGATGCCGCTGATGAAGCTGAAGCTCGACGTCGACATCCCCGGCGTCGGCCGCACCGAGTTCACCCGCCGCGAAGTGATGCCCGTCTTCAGCGCCAACCAGATGCGCGAGGGCCTGGTCCTGCCGGTCTACGCGAACCCGAAAGCGCCGGGCGAGTTCATCCTTGTCTGGTGAGGACCGGCTGCCGCTGAGCCCCCGCTCCTAGAATCGGGAGCCTCGTGCCCGGATTCACACCAGTAGATCCCAAGCAGTCCTTCCCGGACCTGGAGCAGCGCGTGCTCGAGCGCTGGCGCGCCGACGAAGTCTTCGAGCGCTCGCTCGCCAACCGCGAGGGCGCCGAGGTCTGGTCCTTCTACGAGGGGCCGCCGACCGCCAACGGCCGCCCCGGCTCCCACCACGTCCTCGCCCGCGTCTTCAAGGACATCTACCCGCGCTACCGCACGATGTGCGGCTACCGGGTGCCGCGCAAGGCGGGCTGGGACTGCCACGGCCTGCCGGTCGAGCTCGAGGTCGAAAAGCAGCTGGGGATCTCCTCCAAGGACGAGATCGAGGAGTTCGGGATCGCCGAGTTCAACCAGCGCTGCCGCGAGTCGGTCTTCGAGTACGTCGAGGACTGGAAGCAGCTGACCGAGCGGATCGGCTACTGGATCGACCTCGACGACCCCTACGTGACGCTCGAGGACGACTACATCGAGTCGGTCTGGTGGTCGCTGAAGAAGCTCTTCGACGACGGCCGCCTCTACGAGGGCCACAAGGTCGTCCCCTACTGCCCGCGCGATGGCACGCCGCTCTCCTCGCACGAGGTCGCGCAGGGCTACAAAGACGTCGAGGACCCCTCTATATATGTGCGCTTCCCGTTGCTCGGTGCCGAGGGCGAGTCGCTGCTGGTCTGGACGACGACCCCGTGGACCCTGCCCGGCAACGTCGCCGTTGCCGTCGCCCCCAAGGTCACCTACGTGCGCGTGCGCGCCGGGGACGAGGTGCTGATCCTGGCCGAGCCTCTGGTCGAGAAGGTGCTGGGGGAGGGAGCCGAGGTGATCGAGCGGCTGCAGGGCTCCGACCTGGTCGGCCGCCACTACGGGGGCCCGGTCTTCGACCTCACCGACCGCGAGCGCGGCGGCTCGCCCGTCGTCGCCGGCGAGTTCGTCACCACCGAGGACGGCACCGGCCTCGTCCACATCGCCCCCGCCTTCGGCGAGGACGACTACCGGGTGGCGGCCGAGAACGGGATCTTCGACCCGACCCGGCAGGAGACCCTCTACAACCCGGTCGCCCCCGATGGCACCTTCGACCGCCGCGTGGTCGGCTTCGAGGGGCGCTTCGTCAAGGACCCGGAGGTGACCCAGGCGCTGATCGCCGACCTCGAGCGCCGCGGCCTGCTCTTCCGCGAGCAGGTCTACGAGCACTCCTACCCGCACTGCTGGCGCTGCGGAACGCCGCTGCTCTACTACGCGACCTCGAGCTGGTACGTGCGCACCTCCGAGGCGAAGGCGGAGCTGCTCGCCAACAACGAGACGATCGGCTGGCACCCCGAGCACGTCAAGCACGGCCGCTTCGGCAAATGGCTGGAGAACAACGTCGACTGGGCTCTCTCCCGCGACCGCTACTGGGGCACGCCGCTGCCGGTCTGGCGCTGCAGCGACCACGAGTGCGGCGAGGTCGAGTGCATCGGCTCGGTCGAGCAGCTGCGCGAGCGCTCTGGCGCCGCCGCCCCGGACGACCTGCACCGCCCCTACATCGACGAGGTCACCTGGCCGTGTGCGAAGTGCGGGGGGGAGATGCGGCGCGTCGACTCGGTGATCGACACCTGGTACGACAGCGGCGCGATGCCGTTCGCGCAGTTCCACTACCCGTTCGAGAACCAGGAGCTGTTCGCCGAACGCTTCCCGGCCGACTACATCTGCGAGGCCCAGGACCAGACCCGCGGCTGGTTCTACACGCTGCTGGCCGAGTCGACGCTGCTGTTCGGCGAGTCGAGCTTCCGCAACTGCGTCTGCCTCGGCCTGATCCTCGACCCCGAGGGCCAGAAGATGTCGAAGAGCCGCGGCAACGTCGTTGACCCCTGGGACGTGCTCGCCACCCACGGCGCCGACGCCTTCCGCTGGTACTACCTGGCGACCCAGCAGCCCTGGGCCGGCTACCGCTTCTCGGTCGACACGGTCGGCGAGTCGGTGCGCCAGTTCCTGCTGACGCTGTGGAACACCTACTCGTTCTGGGTCCTCTACGCGAACGCCGAGGGCCTCGCCCCCAACGACTTCCCCGCCTCCCCAACCTCTGGTTCCTTTCGGACCCAGGAGGGCGCTAAGGAACCACGCGATTCGGAGAGCGACCTCGATCGCTGGGCGCTGTCGCGCTTGCAGGCGACGATCGCGACCGTGCGCGAGCGGATGGACGACTTCGACTGCACCACCGCCGGCAAGGCGATCTCCGAGTACGTCGAGGAGCTCTCCAACTGGTACGTGCGGCTCTCGCGGCGGCGCTTCTGGGAGGGCGACCGGGCCGCCTTCGCGACCCTGCGCCA
>JBFXEM010000325.1:0-3601 GCA_050180135.1 Solirubrobacterales bacterium
GGGGTGTCCTCCGTACGAGCGGCGTTAATTTTTCGCTTGTCCGTCCTTGAGAGCTTCCTGTTGTTCGGGGCGAAAAATCCAGCGAAGCTAGGAGGACACCCCCACCGTCCCTCCCGGCCCGAGGTCGTGGGGGAGGGCCCCGGCCCGAGGTTCATCCCAAAGACCCCGCCAGTTGTCTAGCCACCCCACCCCCATTTTTCGACGCCGGGCCATGTCGGCGCCCGGGTACCTTGCTTAGCGTGCGAGCATGGCGACGACCTTGAATCCGGCCCGTCCCTTTCCCGGCGCCGGCAAGTACCCGCTCGACACGGGTCACTACGACGAGGCGTTCGTCCCGACCGGTGTTCCGCGCCCTCCCTACGCGGAACTACTAGACGCGCTCGCGCGGCAGGACCTGGTGGTGCTGCGCGAGCGCGTCCGGTCCAACGTCGCTTCGCTCGGCCTCAACTTCGGACCCGGCCAACCGATCGCGGTGGACCCGGTCCCACGCCTGATCGCCGCCACCGAGTGGGTGGCGCTGCAGCCGGGGCTGGCGCAACGGGCGCGGGCGCTCAACGCCTTCCTCGCCGACACCTACGGCGGCCAGCGGATCTTCGACGCCGACGTCGTCCCCCGCAGCCTGCTCGAGTCCTCGAGCGGATATGAGCCGCGCATGCACGGCCTGCTCGATCCCGCCGTCCCCGCCGCTACCGTCGCCGGACTCGACCTGATCCGCGACGAGGAGGGAAAGTTGCTGGTTTTGGAGGACAATCTGCGCATGCCTTCGGGAGCGACCTACGCGATTGCGGTACGGGAAGCGGTCGAGCCGGAGATCGGGACCGCCGCCAAGCCGCTGCCGCTCGACGGCTATGTGGCGATGCTGGGCGAGGCGATCCGCGCCGCCGCCCCCGACGGCAGCGGCGCGCCGAGCGCGGCGATCCTCTCCGACGGGCCGCGGAGTGGCGCCTGGTACGAGCACACCAGGCTCGGCCACGAGCTCGGGATCCCGGTCGTGACGCCCCGCCAGCTCGAATCCGAGCGCGGCCGCCTCTACGCCCGTTCCTCCTCGCGTCAGCGCACCCAGATAGACGTCCTCTACCGCCGCACCGACGAGGATCGGCTCAGCACCCCCGAGGGCGATCTGACCGCGCTCGGAGAGCTGCTGATGTCGGCGCTGGAGTCGGGGCGCCTGCGCTGCGTCAACGCCTTTGGCACCGGAGTCGCCGACGACAAGCTCGCCCACGCCTACGCCGAGAAGATGATCCGCTTCTACCTCGACGAGGAGCCGCTGCTGCCCTCGGTGCCGAGCTTCGACCTCTCCGACGAGGGCGACCGCAAAGAGGCGATGGACCGTCTAGATGAGCTCGTCCTCAAGCCGCGCGACGGTTTCGGCGGCCAGGGAGTGACGATCATGCCGCGGGCGAGCGCACCGCAGCGACGGCGCGCGATCGGGCTGGTGCGCCGGCGCCCCGAGCACTTCGTCGCCCAGGAGACGATCCAGCTATCCAGCCACCCGACGATCTGCGGAGGCCGCCTGCGGCCGCGCCGAATCGACCTGCGGCCGTTTGTGGTCAGCAGCGCGAGCGGCCAGAAGACGATGGCCGGGGGGCTCACCCGCTACGCCCGCGGGGCCGGCGAGATGGTCGTCAACAGCTCCCGCGGCGGCGGCTGCAAGGACACCTGGGTGGTCGAGAGCCGGCGCGAAGGATCGCGATGAAGCGCCGCTCGCTCGCGTCCCGCCACGAGCGGCCGCTGATCGGCGTCACCACGTCCGAGGTGCGACCCGCGGAGCGGGTGACGCCGCTGCCCGAGGGGGAGCCGCGCGGGCGCGAGATGGCGCTCGGGCTCCCCTACCTGCGCGGCCTCGAGGCCGCCGGCGGCCTGCCGGTGGTGATCCCGCCGCTCGACGAGGAGGCGATCGAGCCGCTGCTCGACCGCCTCGACGGAATCTGCCTCTCCGGCGGGCCCGACCTCGACCCCCAGACCTACGACCACGAGCCGCACCCGGAGCTGGGCCCGACCGAGCCCGACCTCGACCGCTTCGAGCTGGACATCGCCCGCCGCGCCGACGCCCGCGAGATGCCGATCCTGGCAATCTGCCGAGGCACCCAAGCCCTCAACATCGTCCGCGGCGGCGTCCTGCACCAGCACCTGCCGGACATCTCGACCGAAGTCGCCCACCGCCAGCAGACCGCCGGCGACCAGACCAGCCACCCGGTCGCGGTCGAGCCGGAAAGCCGCTTGGCGGCGGCGCTCGAGGGTAGTGAGATCGACGTGAACTCGTTTCACCATCAGGCGATCGACCGCCTCGGCGAGGGCCTGGTGGTCAGCGCCACCGCACCGGACGGCACGATCGAGGCGGTCGAGGATCCGAGCCGACGCTTCCTGATCGGCGTCCAGTGGCACGCGGAGACGCTCGTGCACCGGCCGTATGAGGCAAACCTGTTCGAGCGCTTCGTCGACGCCTGTCGCGAGGACAGCGCCGAGTTCAGGCGACGCAGCGGGCGCGAGGTAGCGTGACCACCGGCTCGGAGACTCTTCCGGCCTGGGCGACCTGGGCAGAGCCTCACGAGCTGGGGCCGTACACCGTCGGGATCGAGGAGGAGGTGATGCTGCTCGATCAGCACAGCTGGGCGCTCGCCCACCGCATCGACAGCGTCCTGCCGCGGCTGCCGCACGGCCGCACCGACAGCTTCACCGCCGAGACCCACGGCTCCGCGCTGGAGATCCAGACGGGCGTCCACGCCCGCATCGGCGACGCGATCGAAGAGCTGGCGGCGCTGCGGACCGAGCTCGACGAGACCCTGCGGCCGCTCTCGATGCGGGCCGCCAGCGCCGGCACCCACCCGTTCGCGGTCTGGCAGGAGATCGTCGTCTCTGCCGGCGAGCGCTATCAGTTCGTCTACGGATCGATGCGCGAGCTGGCCCGGCGCGAGCCGACCTTCGGGCTCCACGTCCACGTCGGCGTGCCCGGCGCCGAAGCGGCGATCTTCGCCGCCAACCGCCTGCGGACCCACATCCCGCTGCTGCTGGCGCTCTCGGTCAACTCGCCCTTCTGGCAGGGACGGGACACCGGCCTCGCCTCCGCCCGCACGCCGCTCTTCCAGGCCTTCCCGCGGGTCGGCATCCCGCGCGACTTCGCCGACTACGCCGAATATGTCGAGTCGGTCGACGTGCTGATCCGCTGCGACGCGGTCCCGGAGCCGACCTTTCTCTGGTGGGACGTGCGGCCGCAGCCGCGCTTCGGGACCGTCGAGGTGCGGATCATGGACGCGCAGACGAAGCTCGGCGAGTCGGCCGCGATCGCCGCATTGGTGCAGTCGATCGTGCGCGCCGAGGTCGAGGGCGAAGACCACATGGAGCGCTCGATGCCGCAGGAGGTGCTGGCCGAGAACCGCTTCCTCGCCGCCCGCGACGGGATGGACGCAGAGCTGATCGAGCCCGAGCTCGGCAAGCGAGTGCCGGCGCGCGAGCTGCTCGCCGACCTGGTCGCGATCTGCCGTCCCCACGCCCAGGCGCTCGGCTGCGCCGACGAGCTCGACGCGGTGCTGGCCCTCGGCGACCGCACCGGGGCGCAGCGCCAGATCGAACAGGCGCGGGCGCTGGGCTCGCTGCCACGGTC
>JBFXEM010000326.1:0-3590 GCA_050180135.1 Solirubrobacterales bacterium
TGGCGCCGGGGAAGCCGGCCGGGGCCGGGCAGCCGGCGCGCAGGTAGGCGCCGTGGGCGACGCCGGGCCCACCGAGGGTCATCGAGAGGCCGGTCACGTAGGCGCGGTTGGTGGCGACCCGCGGCAGCGAGGCGGTGATCAGCGTCGCGAAGGTGCCGCGGGCGGGGCCGATCCGCATCGGCAGCGTGAACGAGGTCGGCGCCGGCCTGGTGCCGTAGACGTGGGCGAGGATCGCGGGGCCGCCGCGGTAGCGGCCGTTGAAGGCGACGACATGTCCCCGCGAGGGGAAGGGCGACTGCCCGGGAATCGCCACCTTGGCCGAGAAGTGGCCTTGGCCGACCCGTGCGCGACCGCAGACGGCGAGCGCGTACTCGGTCGACGAGGAGCGGATCTGGCCCAGCCTGCAGGCGGGCAGGGCGGTGGGGTCGAGGCTGCCGTGGCGGTTGATCGCGATTCGCAGCGTGCTCAGGCGCGGCGGCAGGCCGTCGCCGACCGGGACGACCCTGCCCTCGAGGCGGACGCTGACCGGCGCCGTGCCCGCCCGCGGCAGCGTCCGCGGCCGCAGCTCGGACTCGAACCCGACGCGCACGCCGCCCCGCTGAACCACGTCCCCGCGCGAGGGGGTGGCGGCGATCACGGCCAGCGCGACCAGCGCCAGGACCGTTACCCGCGCCGCCCGCCCGCTCACACCGGCCTCAGGTGAACCGGGACGGTTCGAAACGGCAGTAGTCGAATTCGAAGCTGAGCACTTCGGCGTTGGCCCGGTTCGCCGTCTGCCGCAGCTTCGTGACCAGTTGGCTGACGCCGCGCTTGTCTTCCTGCCTGAGCTTGCGGGCGGTGAGTTCGAACTGTTCGGCCTCGGTCTTGACGTAGCCGAGCCACTTGCCCAGGCGGGCGCTGTCGGCGGGCGGCTGGGGCACCGCCAGCAGTTCCCGCCGCGTCTTCTTCAGCGCCTTGGCGGCCTTCGCGAACTGGGCGCCGGCCGCCTTCAGCTGGCCTTCTTTGATCTGCTTGCGAACGCCGCCGAGGATGCGTTCGTTGGCCTTCGTGTTGGCCTTGCAGATCGGCTCGACCGCGGCCTTGTATTCGTCGCGGGTCGGCGCTTCGGCGGCCACGGCGCCGCTGACCACGAAGGCGAGCACGAGCGCGGCGAACGCCGCGACCAACGCCTGATTTCGCCCCCTGCGAAAGAACATCGACCACAACCGTACCGATCGGGGCGCGTGGGAGAACGAAAACGCGACCGGTGATGGCGCTCGTTGCCTGCCTCGCGCGTAGCCTTCGCGCTTAGAAGCTCGGTTGCGCCACCTTCGGAACCGCTACCCGCTTGGCTTCCGCGGGCGCCGGTCCCTCCCGGTCGCAAGATCAACCTAGGTGGAGAGTGGCCGCCGCGCAAGGGGTGGCGCCGCGACGATCCCGCAAACTGGGGATTCGGGCGCGCTAGCGATGCTGCGCGGCGAGCATCTGACGCGCGATCACCAGCTTCTGGATCTCGCTGGTGCCCTCGTAGATGCGGTAGAGGCGGGCGTCGCGGTAGAAACGCTCGATCGGGACGCCGCGCATGTAGCCCATGCCGCCGAGCACCTGGACGCCGCGGTCGGCGACCTTGCCGACCATCTCCGAGCAGAAGAGCTTGGCGACGGCGGGACCCTCGCGGGTGTCGGTCCCGGCTTCGTACTCGCGGGCCGCTTCCAGCGCCAGTGCCCGGCCGGCGCGGGCTTCGGTGCGCGATTCGGCCAGCAGCGCCTGGACCAGCTGGAAGTCGCCGATCGGGGTGCCGCCCTGGCGGTTGTCGACGGCGTAGGCGCTCGCCTCGTCGACGATCCGCTCGGCCATCCCGACGCACAGCGCCGCGATCGTCAGCCGTCCCTTGGCGAGCGATTTCATCGCCGCCCGGAAGCCGGTTTCCTCGGCGCCGCCGATCAGCGCGCCGGCCGGCACCCGGACGTCGTCGAAGAAGACCTCCGAGGTCCAGGCGCCCTGCTGGCCCATCTTCTTGTCGTGCGGGCCGAGCGAGAGCCCGGGCGTGCCGGCGTCGACCAGGAAGGCGGAGATCCCCTTCGACCCCACCGCCTGCGGGTCGGTGCGGGCGAAGACGACGAACACGGTCGAGAGCTCGGCGTTGGTGATGAAGCGCTTGGAGCCGTTGATCACGTACTCCTCGCCGTCGCGGATCGCCCGCGTGCGCATCCCACTCGGGTCCGAGCCGGCCTCGGCCTCGGTCAGCGCGAAGCAGCCGACCGCCTCGCCGCTGGCCAGCGGCGGCAGGTAGCGCGCTTTCTGCTCCTCGGTGCCGAAGTTGGCGATCGTCTGCCCGGCGATCCCGTTGTTGGTCCCGAACAGCGAGCGGAAGGCGGGCGAGCAGCGGCCGATCTCGAAGCACAGCCGCACCTCCTCCTCCATCCCAAAGCCGAGGCCGCCGAAGCGCTCCGGCAGGGCGTAGCCGAACAGCCCCATCTCGGCCGCCTGGTCGCGCAGGAAAGCCGGGACAGCGTCGGTCTCTTCGATCTCGTCTTCGCGCGGGATCACCTCGCGCTCGACGAACTCGCGCACCGCGGCGATCACCAGGTCGAAGTTCTCGGCGCCCACCTCAAGCCGCCTCGACCACGACCGCCAGCCCCTGGCCGACGCCGATGCAGAGCGACGCCACCCCGTAGCGGCCGCCGCCGGCGCGCAGCTCGTGGGCGAGGCGGCCGAGCACCCGGGCGCCGGAGGCGCCGAGCGGGTGGCCGATCGCGATCGCGCCGCCGCGCACGTTGACCTTCTCGGGGTCGAGCTCCGGCCAGCCGGCCAGGCAGGCCAGCGACTGCGAGGCGAAGGCCTCGTTGAGCTCGACCCGGTCGACATCTCCCCAGCCGATCCCGGCCCGGGCCAGCGCCTTGTTGACCGCCTCGACCGGGGCGATGCCGAAGACGTCGGGGTCGACCCCGTGGACGCCGCGGGAGACGATCCGGGCGAGGGGGTCGGCGCCGATCCGCGCGGCGGCGGCCTCGGAGCCGAGCAGGACCATCGCGGCGCCGTCGTTGAGCGGCGAGGAGTTGCCGGCGGTGACGGTGCCGTCCGCGACGAAGGCGGGCTTCAGCTTGCCGAGCTTCTCCAGCGAGCTGTCGGCGCGGATTCCCTCGTCGCGGTCGAGCTCGACCCCGGGGACCGGCACCACCTCCGCCATCGCGCCCTCCTCGTAGGCGCGGGCGGCGAGCGTGTGGCTGCGCAGGGCGAAGCTGTCCTGGGCCTCGCGTGAGATCCCGTAGATCTGCGCCAGCTTCTCGGCCGACTCGCCGAGCGAGATCGTCCACTGCTCGGGCATCTCCGGGTTGACCATGCGCCAGCCGAGCGTGGTCGAGTGCAGGGTCTCGTGGCCCACCGGGTAGCCGCTGCTCGGCTTCAGCAGCACCCAGGGCGCGCGGCTCATCGACTCGACGCCGCCGACCACGACCACCTCGGCGTCGCCGCTCTCGATCGCCCGCGAGGCCTGGATCGCGGCCTCCAGGCTGGAGCCGCAGAGCCGGTTGACGGTGGCGCCGGGGACGCTGGTCGGCAGGCCGGCGAGCAGCGCCGACATCCGTGCCACGTCGCGGTTGTCCTCGCCG
>JBFXEM010000327.1:0-3570 GCA_050180135.1 Solirubrobacterales bacterium
CGTTGGCGACGGGTGACCGGGTCAGTCCCTGCGATGCAACCGCCGCCCCGCCGCCACTCCGCCGCGCTCCCGCGCCGCCGCAGTCCCTGCGATGAGCCGGGGCGGGGTGGACGATGGACCCGGGAAGGTCATGCGATGGAACCGGGGCAGTCGATGCGATGCGGTGCCAACAAGACGGCTGGAAACAGCGACTACGGCGACCCACCAGTCCGAGAGGAGTCCGAAGAGATCAGTCACGGCGGCGGCCGCTGACGAGGGCCGCCCGACACCGTCCGTCCCGGCACGTCCCCGGCGCATGGCCGATGCCGACCGGCGACGGCTGTTGGGTTCGTCGGGAGGGCTGGGAGCTGAAGTAGCCTTTGGCGCGAGATGAAGCCGGCGACCCACACCGTGAACGAGCTCTTCGAGCGTGACGTCCGGTACGTCGTCCCGCTCTTCCAGCGCCCCTACGTCTGGGATCGAGAGGATCAGTGGGAGCCGCTCTGGGAGGACATCTGCGTCCTCCTGGAGCACCAGGCCACCGAGGCGGGCGGTGGGCCGGTGCCCTCTCACTTCCTCGGTGCGATCGTCCTCGAGCAGGACGACGTGTTCGTCCCCGGAGCGATCCCGGTCTTCACGGTGATCGACGGCCAGCAGCGCCTGACGACGCTGCAGCTCCTGCTGGCCGCCGCGGCGGCCGCTCTGCGCAGCGTCGGCGCCGAGGACGACGCGGAGCTGCTCGACGACCTGGTGCGCAACAACCCGAAGAAGGCCAAGGGTGACGAGCTCTTCAAGGTCTGGCCGACCAACGCCAACCGATCCGCCTTCGCTGCTGTCATGGCGCCCGGCGGGCCGGCACCGGATCGGGAGGACGATCCGAACAACCGGATCGACGAGGCGTACGCCTTCTTCCGAGAGCGCATCGCCGAGTGGGTGACGGGTGACGCCGATTCCGAGGGGCCGCTCTCAGTCGACGATCGCGCACTTCTGCTTCGGATTACGCTCGTCGACCTGCTGCGGCTCGTCTCGATCACCCTGGAGTCGGGAGACAACGCCCAGGTCATCTTCGAGACCCTGAATGCCCGCGGCACGCCCCTGCTCGCGCTCGACCTGGTGAAGAACGCGGTCTTCCACGCCGCCGCGCGCCACGGGGACGAGGTCGAGACGCTCTACGAAGAGCGCTGGCGACCCGAGCTCGATGCCGACTACTGGCGGGAGGAGCGGGTTCAGGGGCGCCTTCGCCGGCCGCGCGGCGAGCTGTTCCTCATGCACTGGCTCGCGATGAAGCTGGAGCGGGTCATCCCGGCGACCGAGCTGTTCGCCGTCTTCCGCAAGGACGTGCTCGGAGATGGGACCGCGACCGCCGTCCGTCCCTTGATCGACGAACTCTGCCGAGACGCACGCACCATGCGCGGCTTCGACGACTTCTCCCCGACGACACCCGAGGGGCGGTTCTTCGCGCGACTCGAGACGCTCGACACGACCACCCTGCTTCCGCTCGCCCTGCTTCTCTTTCGGGAGCGGCAGATCGACCCTGCGCGGCGTCGGCGCGCTCTCACGGCTCTTGAGAGCTGGCTCGTCCGTCGAAGTCTTATGCGCCTGACGGCCCAGACGTACAACCGAGAGATCCCCCGCCTCCTCTCGAAGGTTGCCGCCGATCCGCAGCGAGCCGACGAGGTCATCGTCGAGCACCTGCGCGGCGCGGCGGGCCAGGCCTCGAGGTGGCCGAGTGACGAGGAGTTCGTTGCCTTCCTCGTCTCGCAGAACCTCTACGGGCTCGTCGCGCAGAGGCGGCTCGTGATGGCCCTGGGTGCCGTCGAGGAGGCGATGCACGGCGACAAGACGGAGATCCTCACCGCCGGCACGCTGTCTCTCGAGCACATCATTCCTCAGAGCTGGCAGGCCAACTGGCCGCTGCCGGCCGGAGTCGACGAGGCCGCGGCGATCACGTCGCGCTCCGCCCGAATTCACCGAATTGGGAATCTGACGCTGACGAGCATGCCGTTGAACGCGGCGCTCTCGAACGGCGCGTGGCCGGCCAAGCAGAAGGAGCTGAACGCCCACACCCGCCTCTTCCTCAACGTCGACCTGATCGACCGCTACGGCGCCGGCTTCGGCGATGAGGAGATCGACGAGCGCTCGGCCTGGCTTGCGGACGCGATCAGGCGCGTCTGGCCCGGTCCCGGCGATGCGGTGTGGTCCTCCACGGGGGACCTTCCACGCCCGCGCGTGGCTCGCCTCGCGACCGGTCACGGCCCTCACGGTGTCGCGCCTTCGAACACGCCGGCCGCCACGCCCTCGAACGCACCTGCCACCACACCGCCGGTCTCCACCCCGGTCCCGGTGGCGAGCCCGTCCCCGCTCGCAAGCGTGGAATCTGGTCGCGCCAATGGACCGGTCGATCGCGAGACCGCGATCAGGATCGTGCGCACCCACCACGAGGGGGAGCGCCTGAGGGGCGAGGCCCTCCAGTCGCGGTTCGGGCTCGACATCACAACCACGTGCAGGGCGCTCTACTCGACCGAGCCGATCGTCTATCCCCACATCCGCCTCGTCGCCACCCCGGAGGATGTGGCCGCCGCGCGTGAGGGGACCCTGCCGCTGAGTCGCCTGATCGAAGGCGAGTACCCCTACCTTCGCTGGGACCGCATCGCCGAGCGTGCTGGGATCACCCTCCAGGAAGCACGCGACCTCTATGAGCGCCTCCGGGGTCCCGGGTCAGCGAAGCGCAGCTACACCGGCCGCGGCCGCCGCTTCGACGAGATGGACTGACCAGTGAACCGCGACCCCTTGACGAACGAACATATGTTCGGTAAGGATCGAGAATGAGCGATCGGTACGAGACCGCCGCCCTGATCGCGCTGCTTCGGCGCGGCGGCCGCATCTGGCACCTTGTCTCCGACGAGATCGAGGAGCGCGGGAGCGCCCTCGCGGTCCTCCAGGGGTCTGGCGAGGAGTCCGGCGGCGCTGCCGACCTCACCCTGTTCCCGGCCGAGGCGGACGGGCGGCAGGACGTGGACCTGGACGCCATCGTCGCGGAGATCGACGACTGGGAGGCGGAGGGCATTCACCTCGTGACGGTCCTCGACGAGGGCTACCCGCAGAACCTCCGCACGATCCACAACCGCCCGCCCGTTGTCTTCGTTCGAGGCTCGCTGCTCGCCGACGACGACCGATCGATCGCGATCGTCGGCACGCGGCAGGCGTCGTCCGAGGGTCTGCGTCAGGCGACGGCCATGGCCGAGTCGCTGTCGGAACGAGGGTTCACCATCGTGAGCGGCCTCGCGCAGGGGGTCGATACCGCCGCCCACCGTGCGGCGCTCGACACCGGCAGGCGCACCGTCGCCGTGATCGGTACCGGGATCCGGCGCGCCTATCCGGCCGCCAACGCAGAGCTGCAGAGGCGGATCGCCGAGGAGGGTGCCGTGGTCTCGCAGTTCTGGCCCGACGCCCCGCCGAGGCGTCAGAGCTTCCCGATGCGCAACATCGTCATGTCGGGCATCGCGCTCGCGACGGTCGTGATCGAGGCGTCGCACACGAGTGGCGCGCGGATGCAGGCCCGCATCGCCCTGGAGCACGGCCGGCCGGTCT
>JBFXEM010000328.1:0-3569 GCA_050180135.1 Solirubrobacterales bacterium
CCAACGAGCTCGGCCTGATGTTCGTCGCCCTGCTGCCGCAGAACACGCCGATCGAAGACCTCTCGGCCAACCCGCCGGTCGGCTCCGGTCCCTACATGATCACCAAATCCCAGCCGGGCAAAGGCTGGGAATACGCGCGCAACCCGCAGTGGGCGAAAGTCAACGGCCCGGCGATGCCCGAACTGCCCGCCGGCAGCATCGACGCCGCCAAGGTCACGGTGATCCGCAACCCGCAGTCGCAGGTCGACGACATCGAACAGGGCACCTACGACTGGATGCAGAACCCGCCGCCGTCCTCGCGCTATGCGGAAGTCAAGGACAAATTCGAGGGGACCCAGTTCCGGGTCGAGCCGACGATCAGCACCTATTACTTCTGGCTGAACAACGAGTCGCCCACCTTCAAAGACGTCAAGGTCCGCCAGGCGGTCAACTACGCCGTCAACCCGGCGGCGCTGGAACGGATCTACGCCGGCCAGATCGTCGGCACGCACCAGATCCTGCCTCCTGGCATGCCGGGCTACGAACAGTTCGACCTCTACCCGTACGACCTGGCCAAAGCCAAGGAAATGATCAAGGAAGCGAACCCGTCGGACATGGACATCACCGTCTGGACCGACACGGAATCGCCGAACAACGAAGCGGGCGAATACCTCAACGACGTCCTTCAGCAGCTCGGCTTCAACACGACGCTGAAAATCCTCAACGCCGACAACTACTTCACGGTGATCGGCAACGCGACGACGCCGAACCTCGACGCCGGCTGGTCGGACTGGTTCCAGGACTACCCGCACCCGAACGACTTCTTCCAGCCGCTGCTGGCCGGGGAAAGCATCCTGCCGACGAACAACGGCAACTTCGCGAAGATCGACGACCCGGCGCTGAACGAGAAAATCACCGAACTCGGCGAAGAGCAGCTCGGGCCCGAACAGGAAGAGGCCTACAAAGAACTCGACAAGGAATACATGGAACAGGCGCCGTGGGCGCCCTACGGCACCCGCACCCTGTCGACCTTCGTCTCCGACGCGATCGACCTCGACAAGGTCATCTTCAACCCAACGTTCGGTCACTACCTGTCCAGCTTCGAATTCAAGTAGGACCCGGCCGGGGAACTCGGGCACGTGGCGATCGAAACCGAGCCGGCGGCGGCCCCCGACGACCGGGGGCCGTGGGCGCTGGCTCTGCGGCGCTTCCTCCGCAACCGAGTCGCGGTCGCCTTCCTCGGCGTCTTCGTCCTGATCGTCCTCTTCGTGCTGGCGGCGCCGCTGTGGGCCAACCACGTCGCCCACACCGGGCCGAACAAGCAGCACACGCTGGAAAAGATCACCGTCGACGGTGAGAAGCGGGACGTCGTCAGCGTCGAGGGCAAGCCGATCGGGCCGCAGTGGTTCGGCGCCGACGGCAAGTTCTTCCTCGGCGCCGACAGCCGCCTCGGCCGCGACGAGATGGTGCGGTTGATGTACGGCGGGCGCACCTCGCTGCTGGTCGGGTTCGGCTCGGCGATCATCACCACCACCCTGGCGATCCTCCTCGGCCTGCTCTCCGGCTACTTCCGCGGCTGGGTCGACACCGTGATCGCGCGCAGCCTCGACGTGCTCTGGTCGCTGCCGGTGCTGCTGATCGGGATCACGACCGGGGTGGCGTTATCGCTCGGCGGCCTCAAGCTGGGCCCGTTGCAGATCGCCGGCGGCTCGCTCTGGATCCCGATCTTCATCATCAGCATCTTCACCGTGCCCTACATCGCGAGGCCGATCCGTGGCGAAGTCCTCGCGCTCAGCGAAAAAGAGTTCGTCGAAGCGGCGATCGCGCAGGGCGCCAGCCCGCTGCGGGTGATGTTCAGCGAGATCCTCCCCAACCTCGCCTCGACCGTGATCGTCTTCTTCACCCTGACGATCGCCAACAACATGCTGTTCGAGGCGGCGCTCTCCTTCCTCGGCGCCGGCGTGCAGCCGCCGAACTCCTCCTGGGGGACGATGATCACGGTCGGGGTGGAGCTGCTGAACACGCAGCCGCTGCTGGCGATCATCCCCGGCTTCATGATCATGCTGACGGTGCTCTCGCTGAACATCATCGGCGACGGCCTGCGCGACGCGCTCGACCCGCGCTCGAAGATCCGGCTCGAGGCGCACGCCGGCATGGTCGAGCCGAAGGGGGCCTCGGTCTAGATGGCCCGTTTCATCGTCAGGCGCCTGATCGGGATGGTCGCGGTCCTCTTCGCGGTCTCGGTGCTGGTCTTCATCATCACCACGGTCCTCCCCGACTCCAACCCGGCCCAGCAGCTGGCGGGCAAGAACGCGACGCCGGCCCTGGTCAAGAACATCGAAGAGGAATGGGGCTTCGACGAATCCCTGCCCAAGCAGTACCTGAACATGATGGAGAAGGTCTTCACCGGAGACCTCACCTCCTACAAACCGCGGATCAACGTGCAGGAACAGATCGTCGAACGGATCCCGGCGACGCTCTCGCTCAGCATCGGCGCCGCGATCATCTGGCTCTTCTTCGGGCTGCTGCTCGGCTATTACTCGGCGATCCGGGCCGGCGGCTGGCTCGACCGAGTGCTGACCGTGGTCGCGATCGCCGGCATCTCGATCCCGGTCTTCCTGATCGCGCCGGTGCTCCTCTACTTCCTCACCTACAAGCTCGAAATCTTCCCCAACGCGCAGTACGTGCCGCTGACCGAAGACCCGTGGGAATGGGTCAAGCACCTGATCCTGCCCTGGTTCACGCTGGCGATCCTCTCGATCGGGTTCTACAGCCGCGTCCTGCGCTCCAACATGCTCGACGTGATGAACGAGGACTACGTGCGCACGGCCCGGGCCAAGGGCCTGAGCGAGCGCCAGGTGATGAGCAAGCACGTCCTGCGCAACTCGCTGATCCCGATCGTCACCCTCTTCGGGCTCGACTTCGGCGCCACCATCGCCGGCACCGCGATCATCACCGAAGTCCTCTTCAGCCTCGACGGGATCGGCAACTACGCCGCCGAAGCGGCCTTCAAAACCGAACTGCCGCCGATCATCGGCGTCGCCCTCTACGGCGCCTTCTTCGTCGTCTTCATCAACACCCTGGTGGACATCTTCTACGCCTACCTCGACCCCCGTGTGCGGCTCGGGGAGACCGCCAGCGCGTGAGCCCGGCACCGCTGCTGAGCGTCGAGCACCTGCGGGTCGGCTTTGCCACCGAAGGCGGGCTGGTGCAGGCGGTCGACGACGTCAGCTTCGAGGTCAGCCCCGGCGAAGTGCTGGCGATCGTCGGCGAGTCGGGCTCGGGCAAGAGCGTGACGGCGCAGACGATCATGGGCCTGACCCGATCCAAGAACGCGCGCATCGAGGGCTCGGCGAAGTTCGAGGGCGAGGACCTGGTCGAGGTCTCCGACGCGACCCTGCGGCGGCTGCGCGGGGACCGCGTGGCGATGGTCTTCCAGGACCCGATGACGTCGTTCAACCCGGTCTACCGGCTCGGCGCCCAGATCGGGGAGGCGATCCGCGCCCACCGCGGCGACGTCTCCAAGTCGCAGGCGCGCTCGCGAGCGGTCGAGCTGTTCGAGGCGGTCGGAATCCCCAACGCCGAGAGCC
>JBFXEM010000329.1:0-3540 GCA_050180135.1 Solirubrobacterales bacterium
CCGGTAGTCGAGTACCGCTTGGTTCGCGGCCTCCTCGATCGCCGCCCTGGCCCGTTCGGCGTCGGCGATCAGCTCCGCGGGTCGGCGCAGCAGCTGGTCGCGGTGGCGATGGCAGTGGAGCTCGACCCGGTGGCCGGCGGCGACGATCTCGGCGACCAGGGCCGGGCGCTTGACGACCTGCTCGCCGGCGAGGAAGAAGGTGGCGAGAGCACGGTGCTCGCGCAGCACCTCGAGCACCGCCGGGGTGCCGGCCGGGTGCGGGCCGTCGTCGAAGGTGATCGCCACGCCTTCCTCGCCGTCCTCCCGCATCAGCAGGCCGAGGGCCTCGCCGAACGCCGGCACGACCGGCGCCACGCCCGGGCCGGCGTAGGCGACCGCGGCGGCGCCCAGGCCCAGCCCGGCCGCCACGCAGGCGATCAAGGAGCGCTCGCCTGGTCCTCTGCGGAGACCGCCGACGATCCCGCTTCCGCCTGACCGGTCACCTTGGCGGCGGGTCTGGCGTCGGCTTCGCTCTCCTTGCCGATGTGGATGCGGCTGGTCACCGGCTCGGCGACGCTCCAGGGGCTCTCTCTGTTGAAGACGGCGAGCGAGAGGACGACGAGGATCGCGACGAAGGCGAACGCGGCAGCAACGCGCTCGGTGCGCAGGCGCCAGACCGGTTGCGGGCGCACCCGCGGCCGCACCCCGAGCGCCTGCGAGGCGATCGAGGGCAGCGAGGCGAAGGAAGAGTCGGGAGAGCGGCGTTCGCCGGTGACATGCCGCAACATCGACTCAAGCTCGTGATCCGAACGCGCCACTTCGGCCAGGCCGAAGCGCTCGAAGGCGGCGTTGTTGGCCCGCAGGTGACCGGCGTTGAAGCCGTAGGAGGCGACCGGGCAGCCGCGGATGTGGGCCTCGAGCACGGTCAGGCCAGCGGTCGCGTGGACCATCGCGTCGGCGGCCGCCATCCAGTCGCTCATCCGGTCGGTGAAGCCGAGGATCCGCACCTGCTCGTTGTTGCCGAAGCGCTGTTCGAGCCGTTCGCGGACGCCCTCGTTGCGGCCGGTGATGCAGGCGACCATCGTGTCGCCGTCGGCCAACGAGGACTCGATCGCGCCCTCGAGGTCGCCGATCCCCCAGCCGCCGCCGGAGACCAGGACCATGCGCGCGTGGGCCGGAACGTCGAGTGCCGCGCGGGCGTCGCGCCGGGTCCGCGGCATCAGAAACTCGCGCGAGATCGGCGGCCGCATCCAGCGCACGCTGCCGGGTCCGGCCAGCCTTTCGACTTCCTCGATCGACTCCGGATGGGTGACGTAGTGCATGTCGATCCCGGGATGGACCCAATAGCGCAGCCCGGCGAGGTCGGTGATCGCCGACTGCACGGGCACCTCGAGGCGGCGGTTCTCGCGCAACATTCCGAGCACGGCGGTGACGCCGGGGTAGGTCGAGATGACCACGTCGGGTTCGTGCTTGGCGATCAGCCGCACGAGCCCGCGGGCGCCGAGCAGGTACATCAGGTGGTGCGCCAGCCAACGGGTCGGCGCGAACTTGGTGATCAGCCAGTACTGGGCGTCGAACAGCCAGTTGGCCCAGCGGAAGGTGAAGCGGGAGCCGCCGCGGACGACCGCCGAGATCAGCTTGCCCATCGCCTCGAGGCCGTTGTCGATCTCGACCTCGGCGTTGGGGATCTCCTCTTCGAGGTCGGCTTTGATGATCCGCGCCGGCAGGTCGTGCCCCTCGCCGATGTCGGCGGTCAGCACCAGCACCTTCGGGTCGCGCTGCTCGAACCGGGCGGCGCCGGCGAGCAGCGCCCCGGCGGCGTGTTAGTTGTTGCCCAGGGAGGGCTGTTTGCCGGGGATCGGGTCCGGCGGCCGGGTCGTCCCGCGGACCCATTCGACGTACTTGCGGACCCCGTCTTTGAAGCTGGTTTCGGCTTTCCAGCCGAGCTCGGCGAGCGCCCGCTCGTTGGAGATCGACTTGCCGGGGAAGTCGCCGGGCCGCGGCGGCGTGTGTTCGATCTCGCAGGTCTCGACGTTTTCCTGCACCCGCTCGGCGATTTCGAGGATCGTCACGACCTCGTCGCCGGAGAGGTTGTAGGTGCGGCCGGCCGCCTCCGGAGCGAGCGCGGCGACGATCCCGGCGGCCAGGTCCTCGACGTAGATGAAGCTGCGGGTGGTGCTGCCGTCGCCGGCGATCGTCAGCGCCTTGCCTTCGAAGGAGAGGTCGGTGAACTTGGCGACCACGCCGGCGGCACGGGCGCGCGGGCCGTAGGGGATGCCGAAGCGCAGGACCGTGCTCTCGAGGTCATAGAGCTCCGCGTAGCCGGAGCAGTAGGTCTCGCCGGCGAGCTTGGTCGCGGTGTAGAGGTGGCGCGGGGCCGGGATCGGCGTTTCCTCGTCGACCTCCTGCTCGGGGCAGTCGCTGTAGACCCAGGTGGTGGAGCCGTAGACGACGCGGCCGACCTTGGCCCGGCAGGCGGCCTCGAGCACGTTGAGGGTGCCGCGGGTGTTGACCTCCTCGGCCAGCACCGGGTCGGCGAGCACGTGGCCGACGTCGGCGACCGCGGCCAGGTGGATGACGGCGTCGCAGTCGCGCATCGCGAGGTCGAGGTTGGCGGCGTCGGTGATCGAGCCGGTGAAGGTCTCGACCTCCAGCGGCGAGTGGTAGGGCGAGGCGCTGAGGTCGAAGATCCGCGGCGTGATCCCGCGGGCGATCAGGCGATCGACGACGTGGGAGCCGATGAAGCCCCCTCCTCCGGTCACCAGGACCCTCATTGACCCTCCTCCTCGCCCAGCGCCGCAGCACGGCTCTCGGGGCGGTAGTAGAGCGGCGCGCAGCAGTGGTTCTCGGCCACCCATTCGGTGTTCGGCAGCTCGTCGGAGCGGCCCATGATCTTGTGGCAGGGCTGCTCGTAGACCTTGCCGGTGCTCTTCTCGAGCGCTTCGAAGACGATGTACTTGTAGAGGCCGGAGGTCATCCCGTCGGGAAGCGCCAGCCGGGCCGGATGGACCGGGTCGAGATGCTCGCGCGCGTACTCGTTCTTCCAGGCGACGATCTCCTCCATCCGTTCGACCGCGACCAGGGCGAGGGCGGCGGTGAACTCGCTCATCCGGAAGTTGAGCCCGTCCACCTCGTGCTCGAACTTGCCGTAGTTGCGGAACTTGGCGGCGAACTCGATCAGCTCGGGATTGCTGGAGACGAGCACTCCCCCCTCGCCGCTGGAGACGGTCTTGGTCGCGTAGAGCGAGTAAACGCCGGCGTCGCCGAAGCCCCCTGGGCGGCTGCCGTTCCAGTCGGCGCCGTGCGCGTGGGCGCAGTCCTCGAGCAGGAAGATGCCGTGGTCGCGACAGTAGGCGGCGATCTTCTCCGCGTCGAAGGCGATGTGGCCGCCGATGTGGACGAGGATCGCGGCGCGCGGCTTGTGGCGCTCGGCCTGGCGCTCGAAGTCCGCGAAGGACATGCAGAGGTCCTCACGATTGCAGTCGACGAACTCGACCGCGGCGCCGGCCCCGATCGCCGCCAGCGGCGTCGCCATGAAGGTGTTGGAAGGGCAGAGCACCG
>JBFXEM010000330.1:0-3536 GCA_050180135.1 Solirubrobacterales bacterium
CGAGCGGTGGCTGTTGATCGCGCCCTTGGACGGGCCGGTGGTGCCGGAGGTGTAGGTGAGCAGGGCGGGGTCGGCGGGGTCGGGGTCGGCGGGGTCGACCCGGGCGCCGGGGTGGGCGGCCCAGAGGTCGGCGATCGCGACGGCGCCCGGGCACTCGACCCGCTCGTGGCCGGCCAGCGCCGCCGGCACGCTGTCGAGCAGTTCGAGCTCTGAGACGGTGACGACGTGGCGCAGCGGCGTCGTCTCGCGGACCTCGTCGACGACCTCGTAGAGCGACTCCAGGCAGAGGGCGATCTCGACCCCGGCGTCGTTGAACTGGTGCTCGAGCTCGCGCCGCTTGTTCATCGGGTTGACGGTGGTGACGACGGCGCCCGCCAGCCAGACGGCGTGGATCGCGATCGCCATCTGCGGCACGTTCTGCAGCATCAGCGCCACCCTGTCCCCCGGCGCCAGCCCGAGCTCGTCGCGCAGCGCGGCCGCCAGCGAGTGGGCCAGCTCGTCGGCCCGGGCCTGGCTGATCGCGGTCTCGAAGTAGAGGATCGCCGCCTCGTCGGGGCGCTCGCGAGCGCCGCGCTCGCAGAGCTCGACGCAGTTGCGCAGCGCCGGCTCGAAGCGCGGCGGCACGTGGGCGTCGTAGAGCGCGGCCCAGTCCGGGGCCGGGCCGGGCTCGCGGCCGCCGTCAGTAATCGAGGTCGACAGGCTCGATGCCCTCGGCGCGGCAGTACTCGTGGTACTTGTGGGTGTGGTTGAGGACGTCGTCGAAGCCGACCACGTTGTCGTCCTCGTCGACGTAGAGCAGCGCCCCCTCCAGCATGAACAGGGTGGTGGTGCCCTCGGGGTTGCTGATCAGCGTGTGGATGTCGCCGGGCGGCTCCCACAGCATCGTCCCCTCGCGGGCGACCCAGTCGCGCTCGGCGTAGTACCAGGAGCCCTGCAGGACGAACCCGGTCACCGCGTTGACGTGGTAATGGCGGTTGATCTGCATGCCGCCTTCGACTTTGGTGATGTTGGCCCAGAACCCGGTCTTGCGGTTGAGCCGCACCGGTTTGACGAAGATCCCCTCGGCGTAGGGGACCCAGGGGATCTCGTCGAGCACGATCACGCGCTCCTGCAGCGTGATCTCCTTCAGCGGGCGCAGGCCGAGCTGGTCGGCGGCAGTCTCAGGCGTGGACATGGAGCGACCGTACGCCCGCCGCCCGCGCCGGGCGCCGGCCCGACGCGCGGGGGCTGGAGGAATCACAATCGTGGGCGTGCACGCTGCCGAGCAACTCGCCCAGTGGTCCGCGGGCCTGCGCTTCGAGCGGATCCCCGCCGAGGTCGGCGCGGCCGCGAAGCTGCACATCCTCGACGCCGTCGGCTGCGGCCTCGCCGCCCTCGCTCTCGACCAGCTCGGGGCGGCGCGGGCGGTGGCGCTGGAGCTGGGCGGCGAGCCGGAGGCCACCGCGATCGGGCTGCCGCGCCGGGTCGGGGCGGGGCCGGCGGCGCTGGCCAACGGCTCGATGATGCACGCGCTCGACTTCGACGACACCCACGAAACCGCGATCGTCCACTCCAGCGCCGTCGTCGCCGCGACCGTGCTCGCGGTCGGCGAGGCGCGGGGCTCGAGCGGGGCCGAGGCGCTCGCGGCCGCCGTCGGCGGCTATGAGATCGGCTCGCGGATCGGCCTCGCCAACCCCGGGGAGCTGCACCGCCGTGGCTTTCACCCGACCTCGGTCTGCGGCGTCTTCGCCGCCGCCGCGGCGGCGTCGCGCCTGCGCGGGCTCTCGGCCGAGCAGACCGCGAACGCGCTCGGGATCGCCGGCAGCCAGGCCTCGGGACTGATGGAGTTCCTCGCCGACGGCTCCCAGACCAAGCCGCTGCACGCCGGCTGGGCCGCCTTCGCCGGGATCGTCGCCGCCGCCCTCGCGGCCAACGGGGCCACCGGCCCGGCCAGCGTGCTGGAGGGCCGCTTCGGCCTGCTCGCCTCCCACCTCGGCGAGTTCGATCCCGCCGCCCTCACCGACGGGCTCGGCAGGCGCTGGGAGACGCTCGGGATCGCCTTCAAGCCGTACCCGTCCTGCCACGCCAGCCACGCCGTCCTCGACGCCGTTCGCAACGCCGGGATCACCGCCGCGGACGCGGGGGAGATCGTCGCTCTCGTGCCCGGCGCGGTCGCGGTCGAGCTGGTGCTTGAGCCGGCGGAGCGCAAGCGCCGCCCCGCCACGCCCTACGACGCCAAGTTCAGCCTGCCGTACTGCATCGGGGCGCTGCTGGTCCACGGCGAGCTCGGGATCGAGGCCTTCACGCCGACGGCGATCGCCGACGAGCGCGTGCTCGCGGTCGCCGATCGCGTCCGCTACGAGGTGGTCGAGTTCGAGGGCGGCAACGAGCTCTCCGGCGGCGTCCGCGCCAGTGCCGGCGGCCGCCCGGTCGAAGCGGTCGTTCTGCGCCCGCGCGGCGGCCCCGCGAACCCGATCGAGGACGGGGAGCTGCACGCCAAGTTCCGCCGCAACGCCACCCCGGCACTGGGCGAGCAGGGTGCGGAGCGGCTGCTGGCCGAGCTGGACACTCTCCAGGAGCGGCCGCTGGCCGAGGTTGCCGCAACCCTGGCGGCAAATACGATCCGCGCATGAACGCCGATATCGCCTCCTCCACCGACCTCGTCCTCGCCGAGCGCCGCGGCGCCGTCCTGGTCCTGACCCTCAACCGGCCCGACCGCCTCAACGCCTGGACCGACGAGCTCGAGGTCGAGTACTTCGCCCAGCTCGATGCCGCCGAAGCCGACCCCGAGGTGCGGGCGGTCGTGCTGACCGGGGCCGGGCGCGGCTTCTGCGCGGGGGCCGATTTCGACCTGCTCGAGGAGGCGACCGCCGACGGCGAGGCCCGCTCGATCGTCAAACGCCCGCGCCCGCGCCGGCGGCCGCTGGACCTGCGCAAGCCGCTGATCGCCGCGATCAACGGTCCCGCCGCCGGGCTCGGCTTGGTGGAGGCCCTCTACTGCGACGTCCGCTTCTGTGTCCCCGGCGCCAAGCTGACCACCGCCTTCGCTCGCCGTGGCCTCGTCGCCGAGTACGGCGTCGCCTGGATCCTGCCGCGCCTGGTCGGGACCAGCCGCGCCCTCGACCTGTTGATGTCGGCCCGGGTCTTGCTCGGTAGCGAGGCGGCGGAGATCGGCCTCGTCGACCACCTGGCCGAGCCCGGGGAGCTGGTCGAGCAGGCGGTCGCCTACGCAACCGACCTGGCCGCCAACTGCTCGCCAACCTCGATGGCCATCGTCAAACGACAGGTCCTCGACGGAGTCGGACAGAGCTTCGAAGAATCCTATGCCGAGGCCGAACGGCTGATCGCGGAGTCGTTCCTGCGGGCCGACGCCGGCGAGGGAGTCGCCAGCTACCTCGAGAAACGCCCGCCGGCCTTCCCGCCGCTGGCCGACTGAGTCGCGGTTCCATTTTACCCTGCCGGGGTAAAAAGGAACCGCGGGTGCTGGCCGGCGGTAGTCGTGGTTCCGTTCAACCCGGCGGGGGTTAAAAGGAACCACGGGTTGGTGGGCGTGGGGC
>JBFXEM010000331.1:0-3529 GCA_050180135.1 Solirubrobacterales bacterium
GGACGTGCAGCCGCGAGTTCTCGTCCCCGGGCCGGCCGAGATCCGGATCGAACACCGGCTGCCGGAGATCGACTCAACCGAGGAGGACGATATGCAGGAAACCCGCATCATGGAGCCGATCCCGGCCGAAGACGAGATCCGGATCACGGCCACGCCGTGGCTCGACGAGGTCTCCGAAGGACGCCCCGGCGACTCGCTCGAGTGGCCCGCCCCGAGCGTCGAGATCGACCGCGACCTCCAGCATCGCGAGCGCATCGACACCCCGCGCGTCCGCCACCTCTTCCCGGTCCCCGACGCCGACTGGGACCTCGCTCACCCCGAGTTCGAGTACAACCGCCGCGGCTAGCTTCGACGGTTACCGTCGAGCAGCTCGCCCAGCTCCTTCGCTATCTCGGCGGGCCGATCGTCGAGCTGGCTCCCCGTGTAGCGGCGAACCGTTAGCCCGGCGCGGCGCAGGTCCAACTCACGCTGGTGGTCGCCCTCGAAGGCGACGGAGCCCCGGTGGTAGTCGAAGAAGTCGGTTTCTACTGCGACCTTCTGGGAGCGCCAGATGAAGTCGACCTCCCATCTGCCGACCCTGACGTTGACCTCGGGGCGGGGGAAGGAGTGGCGGGCGCAGAAGGCGAGGAAGGCGAGCTCCAGGTCGTCGATCGTGCGCTGGGGAGAGGTGACCTGGATGCGGAGGTGTTCGGCAGCGAAGGAGGGGTTCGCGGCGAGCGAGCGGCTGCGGTGCAGGCCGTGTCGACTTTCTCAACCACTGGTTGAGTAAGTCGCCACGGCCTTCGCCTCTCCCCCCGGTGGGGGGACGTGGCGCTTAGGCGAGCCCCGCCGCCATCGCTACCCGCTCCTCGCCGGTCGCGAATAGGTAGCGGTTGATCTCCGCCAGGCCGGCGAGGTCGTGCACGTCGTCGTCGAGGTAGGGGACGCGGATCACGCCTTTGGTCCGCAGCTCCGAGGCGAGGTGCTCGATGTTGCGGGCGTCGCGCTCGGCCAGCGCCTGGTAGTCGGCGAAGTTGGCGGCGACGCGGCGCGCCAGGTCCTCGTCCCCGAGCTTCTCGGCCAGGGTCGCGGGCAGGTCGTCGACCTCGCCGCGCAGCTGCTCGGCCGGGTAGTGGACCTTGTTGACGATGACGCCGCCGAAGGGCAGCTTCGCCTCGACCAGTTTGCGGTGGAAGTAGACCGCCTCGTCGATCGGCTCGCCCTGGGGCCCGCAGACGACGAGAAAGCAGGTGCTCGGGTCGGCGAGCAGCTTGTTGACCCGTTTCGCCCTGGCCTGGAAGCCGTCGACCATGCCGCTGAAGGCGTTGAAGAACTCGGCCAGGTCGGCCAGCAGGTCGAAGCCGACGATCTTCTTGAGGACGCCGAGCACGACCGAGGTGCCGCGGCCGGCCACCTTCGCCGCGAGGCCGGTCGGCTTCATGAACATCCGCAGCGATTTGCCTTCGATGAACTGGGTCAGCCGCTTCGGCGCGTCGAGGAAGTCGAGCGCGTTGCGGGTCGGCGGCGTGTCGAGCACGAGCAGGTCGTAGTCGCCTTCGGTGTGCAGCTCGAAGAGCTTCTCCATCGCCATGTACTCCTGTGAGCCGGCGAGGGCGCTGGAGATCTGCTGGTAGATCCGGTTCTCGAGGACGCGGTCACGCGACTCCTCGTCCGGCGCCTGGCGCGCGATCAGCTCGTCGAAGGTCTGCTTGGGGTCGAGCATCATCGCCCACAGCTCGCCCTCCATCTCGACGCCCTGCTTCTCGAACAGCGCCGGGTCGACGCGGCGGGCCTCGTTGCCGAGCTCCTTCAAGCCCAACGAGTCGGCCAGCCGCTTCGCCGGGTCGATCGTCAGCACGCAGACCTTCAACCCCTGGGCCGCCATCCCGGTCGCGATCGCGGCCGAGGTCGTCGTCTTGCCGACGCCCCCGGAGCCGGCGCAGATGCAGATTCCCTTGTCCTCGAGGACGTCGCCCAGGGTCGGCATCAGCTCAGCCTCCTGGAGAGCCGGCGGGCCGCCTCGACGCCGAGCTCGGGCTCGAACAGGAAGGGCAGCGTTTTGACCGGCGCCTCGACCCGCCGCCGCAGCCGCGAGAGCTGGGCCCGCTGCGAGCGGGCGCGGCCGTGCTCGGAGAGCGCCGCGCGGGCGGCGGCGCGGGTGGCGCCGTTCTCCCCGACGGCCAGCTTGGTCAGCTTCTCGGCCTCGGCTTTGGAGAAGCGCTCCGGGTAGAGGCCGTTGAGGTAGACGCGGTCGACCGCGACCCCGACCTCGTCGCGCAGGTCCTTCTCCAGCGCCGCCGACTCGTTGACCGGCATCTCCTCCGGCAGGGCGACGATCGCGGTGCCGGTGTGCTCGTGGTCGGTGATGAAGCGGTCGAGCGTCTGCGCCTGCGAGTGGATCGGGCCGACGCGGGCGATCGAGGCGAAGGTTCGAGGCGTCTGCAGGAAGCCGACCCCGTGGCCGGTGGCGGGGGCGTCGACGATCACGAGGTCGTACTTGCGCCCCTTCTTGACCTTGCGGTCGAGTTGCGCCAGCTCCCAGATCTTGCCGATCGTGACCAGCTCCTTCAGACCCGGCGTGGCCGCGGCGAGGTAGTTGAAGATGCGACTGCGGAAGAGCATGTCCCGCATCGCGCGCACCTTCAGCTGCAGCAGCACGTACTCGCGCATCGACTCGTCGGGGTCGATCGAGATCGACCAGAGGTTCTCCTCCATCTCGACCTCATGGAAGCCGACCTCGGTGTGGTCGAACATCCGCGAGGCGTTCTCCTGCGAGGAGACCTCGCAGACGATCGTCCGCTTCCCTTCCGAGGCAGCCCGCAACCCAAGCGCCACGGCGACCGTCGTCTTGCCGACCCCACCCTTGCCGGTGACGATCACCAATCGCTTGTCTAGAAGTTCGGGTATCGGGCAATTCCTAGCAATTTCGCGGGCCGGCAGGAAAAGCCGGTCCCCATACGAATATCCGCGCAATGGGATTTCTAAGCCGCAGGTCCAAGCGTCAGTCCGTCACCGTCGAGGAGCCTCACCCGATCGTCGAGGAGCTTCAGCGTATGGAGGAAGCCGTACCGGAGCGTCCGTCTGAGGACGATTTCGCGCCCGCGTACTCCGATTCATACGAGCAGGAGACCTACTCGGACGACTACGAGGATTCAGACGGGTATGCCGAAGCGGCGCCCGAGGCCGCCCCGGAGCCGGTTGCCGAGTTCGCCCCTGAGCCCGAGATGGAGGCCGAGCCGGCGGCAGCGCCGCCGCCGGAGCCCGCGGCAGCGATCGAGGTCGAGGAAGACGACGAGAGCGAGAACGACGGCAGGATCAAAGCCGTCGACCTGATCGCTCCGACCCGCCTCGACTTCATCGCCGAGCAGCGCCAGGAGGCCGAGGTGCCGGTCAAGGCCGCCCAGGTCTACGCCTTCGCCAACCAGAAGGGCGGCGTTGCCAAGACGACGACGACGCTCAACCTCGCCGTCGCCTTCGCCGAGTCCGGCTACCGCGTGCTCTGCGTCGACCTCGACCCGCAGGGCAACCTGACGATGAGCCAGGGGATCGA
>JBFXEM010000332.1:0-3525 GCA_050180135.1 Solirubrobacterales bacterium
GTCAGCACTACGGGATAGATCAACTCGTCGACGAGCTGTCAGCTGACCACCGACACAAGGGCCAGCCGATTTGGGATCCCAGAAGGGCGGACGAACGGGAGATCGCGTTCATCCACAAGACCAAGGTCACCGACGAACTTCAATGGGACCTGGTGCAAAGCGGACTGGGACTCGACTCGCGAGATGGCAATCGGAATTGGGTCGGCGTCCACCCGGCAGTCGCCAGCGTGTACATGACGGCCCTGGCAGATTCGATCTCGAGCAGGCAGGGCTTGAATCCAGTCTCCGACAGCGCATCTCACCTCGTCGCCGTTGGAGGCTGGTCAGTTGACCGACTTGCCACCGCGCTGTTGCGGACGGGCCCTAGGGAGGAGCAGCTCGACATCGGCGACGACTCCCCTGCCGCGACACTTGCGTTCTCGGCGCTGCGGACCGTCACCCCAGCGAACCTCAGCGAGGTCTCCGCCGCCACGATCATCGACCTGCGCGAACGGTACGGCCCCGAGTTGGTGAGATTCCAGGACGCAATTCGCATCGCCACTGAAGCGGCCGGCCTCGCGGACATCAAAGACGCGGACTCGTACGAATCGAGGCTCGAGGAAGCGTATGAAGACTACGTTGCGCCGCGAGTTGCAGCGCTGGAACATGACCTGAAGCTCTTCGGCATTGAGACCATTCCCACCTACCTGAGCTTGAGAACGACGCTGCCGCCGATCGCCGCGGGTGCCTTGGCCGAGCTCGGAGTGGACGATCCGGCGACCACCACGGGTGCAGCCGTCCTCCTTGGAGTCGTGTCGATCCAGCGTCGAGCCCGAGCCCGATCGCGTGCTGCTCTCCAAAGCAATCCGATGGCCTACATGTATCGGCTGAGCCAAGAGATCAATCCCCAGAGTCTGCGCCACCGCCTCCGCGAGGCCATCCAGAGGTTTGCCCACGGAGTGTGATCCCGGAGAACCCGGTCAGTTCGCCGGGGAGTCGGGAGCTCGCTCGTCGGAGGGTCTTGTGTCCCTCCGAATGAAGCTCACGGACAAACCTCTCGAGCTGTGCCCTCGATCCAGCTGCGCGACGGCTTCAGGCGGAGGGACATCCGGCCCTCCGCCAGGCCACCTCAGGTCTCCTGGTAGAGCGGCCCGTCGCCGCCCTCGGGCAGCGTCAAACGCCCGCCCTTGGCGGTGATCGCGCCGCACTGGACGCAGTTGGAGGCGGTGACGTGGACGTCGACCTCGGCTGATCCGTTCTCCAGCTGCTCGTCCGGGATCTCGTAGACCTGGGCCGGGCACATCGAGACCCAGGTCTGGGCGACCTCGCGCGGGACCCGGGTCTGGATCCGCACGTGGTTGGGCGCGTCGTCGCGGGTCGCGTTGCCCGAGAGGAAGACGGAGTCGAGCTTGTTGAAGGTGATCTCGTTGTCGGCTTTGACGTACTTGTCGCCGGCGGTGCCGAGCTCCATCGCGACCTCGGAGTCGTGCTCCTGCTTGAAGTGGCCGCCGGGGAAGTTGCCTTTGGTCACCGTCATCGCCGAGGCGATCGCGCCGCCGACGAAGAAGCCTTTGGAGAACGGCTGGCGCATGTTGCGCGATTCGTAGAGGTCCTTCTCGATCAGCGACTTGTGGACCTTCTCGTCGTAAGCCTCGAAGTTGACCGCGTCGATGTCCTGCTTGAGGGCCTCGACGATCGTTTCCGCCGCGTACATCCCGGCGTGCATCGCGTAGTGGACGCCCTTCAGGGTCGGCACGTTGACCATGCTGGCGGCGTCACCGGCGACGACCATGCCCGGCACCGCGAGCCGCTTCGGCATCGCGAAGTAGCCGCCGGAGGGGATCGTCTTGGCACCCCAGGCGACCCGCTTGCCACCATCGATCAGCTTCTTGATGAAGGGGTGGGTCTTCAGCAGCTGCAGCGCATCGTGGACCGAGAAGGTGGCGTCGGTGTAGTCGAGCCCGGCGACGAGGCCGATGCAGATCTTGTCCTCGCCCATTGGGTAGATGAAGCTGCCGCCGAACTCGTTGTACTTCGGCGATTTGCGCAGCGGCCAGCCCATCGTGTGGATCACGCGGTCGAGCGGCTCCTTGACCTCCCACACCTCTTTGACCCCGAGCTCCCACCGCATCGGGTCGGCCCCGTGCATGTCGAAGTAGTCGTAGGCGGCGTAGGTGAGGTGGCCGACGGTGCCCTCGGCGAGCACCGTCGCCTTCGCGACGACGTCGGCGCCGGGCTCGAAGTTACCCATCTGCTCGCCGTCCTTGCCGCGACCGCGGTCGCCCGAGCGGACGCCCTTGACGACGCGGTCTTCGACCAGCAGCTTGGTCGCCGCGGTCTCGGAGAGGATGTAGGCACCGGCTTCTTCGGCTTTGTCGGAGAGGAAGCGGCCGAGTTTGGAGACCGAGGTCACGTAGTTGCCGTGGTTGCGGAAGTTCGGCGGCATCGGCTTCAGCGGCAGCGCCGCCTTCGAGGTCAGCAGGTAGACCGCGTCCTTGGTGACCTCCTGGTAGACCGGCCACTCCTCCTTCGGCAGGTCCGGGAACAGCTCTTCCATCGCCGAGGGCTTCATGTTGGCCCCGGAGAGCAGGTGCGCTCCGGCGACTTTGCCCTTCTCGATCACCGCGACCGGGACTTCACCGAGCTTCTCGGTCAGCTCCGGCTCCTTCTCGAGCAGCTGCAGCACCTTGTTGGCGCAGGCGAGGCCTGCGGGCCCGCCGCCGACGATCGCGACTCCTACCTCGATCCGGTCCTCCGGCGCGTCGGTCGGCGGACCGATCGCGTCGGCCGGGTCGAACGGCGGCGGGAACTCGCTGGGAGCGACGGCGGGCATGGCTCAGCCGCCCTTCTTCGCTTTGATCGCCTCCGTCAGCTTGGGGACGATTTTGTGCAGATCGCCCACCACGCCGAGGTCGGAGAACTCGAAGATCGGCGCGTTCGGGTCCTTGTTGATCGCGAGGATGTTCTCGGAGTTCTGCATCCCGACCTTGTGCTGGATCGCGCCGGAGACGCCGGCGGCCAGGTAGAGCTTCGGCGCGACCGTCTTGCCGGTCTGGCCGATCTGGGCCGCGTAGGGGTACCAACCGGCGTCGACGACCGCGCGGGTAGCGGCGACGGCGCCGCCCATCGACTCGGCCAGTTCCTCGCACATCTTGAAGCCGTCGGCGGCACCGAGGCCGCGACCGCCGCCGACGAGGATGTCGGCGTCCTCGATGTTGACGTCGGCGCCGCGCTGCTCACCGCGCTGCACCATCGTCGCCTTCGTCGACCAGGCCGAGAGCTCGACGTCGACGTCTACGACCTCGGCCGTTCCGCCGCTCTCCTTCGCGTCGAAGGCGTTGAGGCGGCCGATGATGATGCCCGGCTCGCCGACGTAACCGACGTCGGCGATCTGGGAGTCCTGGAGGATCGGCCGCTCGGCGACCAGCTTGCCGTCCTGGACTTTGACCGCGGTGACCTCCATGGTCACGCCGGCGCCGAGGCGGGCGGTGAGGCCGGCCCCGATCTCGAAGCCGAGCAGACCGCCGCCGAACAGCGCGTAGGAGA
>JBFXEM010000333.1:0-3520 GCA_050180135.1 Solirubrobacterales bacterium
CAGACGGTGCAGAAGTCCGTCACCGCGCTCGACGGCGTCAACGACGCCGTGGTGTCCTTCGGTGCCGGGGCGCTGACGGTCCAGGGTGACGTGGCCGACGCCGTCGTGCTCGGTGCAGTCACGCGCGCGGGCTACCGCGCCTATCCGGCCGGGCGACGCCCGGCCGGACCGTCGGTGCCGTTCTGGCGACGCGACGCGCGGACGCTTTCGACCACGCTCTCGATTCCGCTGCTGGTTCTGGCCGTGATCGCCTCACTTGCCGGCGCATCGCGCTTGGTGGCCGAGTCGCTGTACTTGCTCTCGATGGCGGTCGGGGGCTGGCCGATCGCCCGCGCGGCGCTCAGCGCCCTGCGGGTGCGGGCGCTGGACATGAATGTGCTGATGGCGCTCGCCGCGTTGGGCGCGGTCGGGATCGGCGCCTACGCCGAGGGGGCATGGGTCCTCGTCCTCTTCGCGGTCGGAACGACGCTGGAGACCTTCGCGCTGGATCGCTCGCGCAGGGCGGTGGAGGCGCTGATGGAGCTGGCGCCGAGCGAGGCGCGGGTCTTGCGTGATGACGTCGAGTACACCGTCCCCGTCGAGGAGGTGGCGCCCGGCGACTTCGTGGTCGTGCGGCCGGGCGAGCGGCTTCCGGTCGACGGGATCGTCGCCCAGGGCAGCTCCAGCGTTGATCAGTCGCCGATCACCGGCGAGTCCGTCCCGGTCGATGTTGGCCGCGGCGACGAGGTCTACGCGGGCGCGCTGACGGTGCAGGGCTCGCTGACGATTCAGGCCACCCGCCCGGCCGCGGACTCGACGCTCTCGCGGATCGCGGCCCTGGTCGAGGAGGCGCAGGGGACTCGTGCCCCGTCTGAGCGCTTCATCGACCGCTTCGCAAGGATCTACACGCCGATCGTGTTCCTCGCCGCGCTGCTGCTGGCAACGGTGCCGCTGGCCTTTGGCGGCGAGCCCGACACCTGGATCTACCGGGCGCTGGCGCTCCTGATCGTCGCCTGTCCCTGCTCGCTGGTGATCTCGGTGCCCGTCGCCGTCGTCTCCGCGATCGGCGGCGCAGCCCGCGAGGGGGTGCTGATCACCAACGGCCAGGCGCTCGAGGATCTCGGCCGCGTCTCGGTCGTGGCGCTCGACAAGACCGGGACGCTGACGCTCGGCGCGCCGGAGCTGGAGCGGGTCGTCGTGCTCGACGACGACCTCGACGAGGCGGAGGCCTTGGCCCTGATGGGGTCGGTCGAGCAGCTCTCCGAGCACCCGCTCGCCGCAGCGATCGTCCGCGCCGCGCGTGAGCGCGGCGCGGCCCTGGCGCAGCCCGAAGGCTTCGAGGCGCTGCCCGGCCGGGGCGTCGAGGCGGTGGTGGGCGGTCGCACCCTCTGGGCCGGCGGACCGCGGCTGGCCGGCGAGCGCCTCGGCGCGGTGCCGGCGGGGCTAGACGACCTGCACGCTGCCGGCCAGACGGCGCTCGTCCTCGGTGAAGGCGAGCGGGCGCTGGCCCTCTTCGGCGTCGCCGATCAGATCCGCCCGGAGGCCGCGACGGCGATTGAGAGCTTGGCGGGGGTCGGAATCGAACGCACCGTCATGCTGACCGGCGACAGCGAGCCGATTGCCCGCACGATCGCTGGTCGCACCGGCATGAGCGAGTGGCGCGCCGGGCTGCTACCCGAGGACAAGCTGACCGCGGTGGGGGAGTTGCAGCGCGACGGCACCGTCGTGGCAATGGTGGGAGACGGCATCAACGATGCCCCGGCCCTCGCCGCCGCTCGCGTGGGTGTCGCGATGGGCGCCGCCGGCAGCGACGTCGCGCTGAGCTCCGCCGACGTGGCCCTTATGTCTGACCGCCTCGACCGGCTGCCCGATGCCCTCGCGCGCGCCCGGAAGGCCCTCTCGGTCATGCGCGTCAACGTGATCGCCTCGCTGCTGGTCAAGGGGCTGTTCGTCCTACTGGTCCCATTCGGGCTCGTGACGCTCGTGCTCGCCGTTGTCGCCGACATGGGCATGTCCCTGCTCGTCACCTTCAACGCCTTGCGCCTCTTGCGGCGCAAGGCATCCGAGGCAGGCTGACGATGGCGACGCTCGCGCTCGTCCTCTACGTGGTGTATCTCGCGCTCGCCTTTGGACTTCGGACGCTGATCCAGCTGCGCCGCACCGGCTCGACCGGCCTTCACGGCCTCGGCGGCCGGCCCCTCTCGGCCGAGTGGATCGCCGGGGTCGGATTCACGCTGGCGCTCCTGGTCGGGGCCGCCGCGCCGGTGCTCGCACTGCTCGACGTGGTCGAGCCGATCTCCTCGCTCGACACGACTGCCGTCCATGTCCTCGGCCTGGTGCTTGCGGTTGGCGGGATCGCCGCAACCTTCCGCGCGCAGATCGCGATGGGGGCGAGCTGGCGGATCGGAGTCGATCCGGACGAGCGCACCGAGCTGGTCATGGACGGTCCCTTCGCCCTGGTCCGCAACCCGATCTTTGCCGCGATGCTGCCGACCGCGCTGGGGCTCACTCTGCTCGTCCCGAGCTGGGTGGCGATCCTGGGGCTCGTCGGTCTGGTCGTCGCTCTCGAGCTGCAGGTTCGCGTGGTCGAGGAGCCGTATCTGCTGAAGGCGCACGGCCGCACTTATGCGGCCTACGCCGCCCGGGTCGGCCGCTTCTTCCCCGGCGTCGGCCGGCTCACACAGCCCTAGCGTCCGACCGCCTCTCTTCTCGCCGAGCTCGGTGACGCTTGTCGTCGTCAGCCTGGCACCTCCGGCTCGCCTTCATGCCCCGCTTCGCGGGCCCGCTTCGCGCCCTCGCCGAAGGCTCGGGATTGCGGCGCTCCTCCGGCGCCTCCTCGGCTCGACGACAACCGTCACCGAGTCTGGAGGACAAACATGAGCGCATCAACTGATCACCCCGCTCCGCTCCCTGCCCTGGCATGTCCGGGCCGCTTCACCCGAGTCACCATCGAGACCAAAGCAGGTGAGATCGAAGCTCGTCTCAGCCAGTACGGCAACTGGGAGCTGAGGGTGCGGCGTCACGAGGACGAAACCTGGCGACTCGCCTGCAGCGGCGACCTCGACTGCGGAGCCGTGACCAAGACGCCGGTCATCCAAACGGTCGAGGAGACCCTTACCCGCGGCCCCCTGGTGGTTGACCCGATCAGCAGGCAGGCGCAGGTGGGCGGCGTCGACGTCCTGCTCGCCAAGAAAGAGTTTTCCTTGCTGCTCGTCTTGGCCTCCCAACCGACCCGCGTCTTCACCAAGACGGAGCTTCTGGAAGCTGTCTGGGATTTCAAGTCCGCCCAGAAAGGCCGGACGCTGGACAGCCACGCCAGTCGGTTGCGCCGCAAACTCGACGCCGCCGGCGCCAAGGGCATGGTCGTCAACTGCTGGGGGGTCGGCTACCGGCTCTGGGATCGACCCGAGCTAACGGTTGCTGCACCGCTGTCGGCGGTGGAGGAGCCCGCGTAGCCGCACCGATCCGTCCGCCGGCCCCGGATTTTCGCACGCTTCGCGTGCGGGTCCGGGGACACCGGCTCCCGCATCGGGCGGGAGCA
>JBFXEM010000334.1:0-3516 GCA_050180135.1 Solirubrobacterales bacterium
CCGGCGCCGAGGACCTCAGGGGGCTGCGCTTCGGGGTCCCGGCCGAGCTCGCCAGCGACGCGATCGACGCCGGCGTGCGCGAGGTCTTCGAGGCGACCCTGGCGCGGATCGAGGAGCTCGGCGGCGAGGTCGCCGAGGTGGCGCTGCCGAGCGCCGAGCACGGGATCTCCGCCTACTACGTGCTCGCCCCGGCCGAGGCCTCCTCGAACCTGGCCCGCTACGACGGCGTCCGCTACGGGATGCGGGCCGGCGGCGACGGCGACCTGGTCGAGATGTACGAGACGACCCGCACCGAGGGCTTCGGCCCGGAGGTGAAGCGGCGGATCCTGCTCGGCACCTACGCGCTCTCCTCCGGCTACTACGAGGCCTACTACGGGCAGGCGCAGAAGGTGCGGACGCGGATCGCCGACGACTTCCGCGCCGCCTTCGCCGCGGTCGACTTCGTCGTCACCCCGACCTCTCCCTCGGTCGCCTTCGGGCTAGGGGAGAAGACCGCCGACCCGCTGGAGATGTACCTGAACGACTTCTTCACGGTGCCGATGAGCCTGGCCGGGATCCCGGCGATCTCGATCCCCGCCGGCCTCGCCGAGCCCGAAGGCGGTGGCCCGAGGCTGCCGGTCGGGTTCCAGATCGCGGCGCCGGCCTTCGCCGAGCAGAAGCTGCTGGAGGCGGCGTTCGCGCTGGAGGGCGCGATCGGGTTCGCCGCCGGCACGCCCGGAATCCCGTACCTGAACGGGGGAGGGGAGCCGAATGGCTGACCTGGAAGCGGTCATCGGGCTGGAGATCCACGTCCAGCTGGCGACCAGGACGAAGATGTTCTGCGGCTGCGAACTCTCCTTCGGCGACGAGCCGAACACCCACACCTGCCCGATCTGCCTCGCCCACCCGGGCGTGCTGCCGGTGGCCAACGAGCAGGCGATCCTCTACGCCCTGCAGATCGGCTACGCGCTGGAGTGCGAGATCGCGCCGCGCTCGATCTTCCACCGCAAGAACTACTTCTATCCCGACAGCCCGAAGGCCTACCAGATCAGCCAGTACGACATCCCGATCTGCGGGCCCGGCCGGCTCGGCGACGTCCGCATCCACCGCGCCCACCTCGAGGAGGACGCGGCGAAGACGATCCACCTCGGCGAGTCGGGGCGGATCCACGGCTCCGCCCACTCGCTGGTCGACTTCAACCGCGGCGGCACGCCGCTGGTCGAGATCGTCACCGAGCCCGACCTCCGCGGCGCCGCCGAGGCCGCCCAGTGGGCGCGCCTGCTGCGCGAGACGGTGCGCCAGCTCGGGGTCTCCGACGTGAACATGGAGGAGGGCAGCCTGCGGGTCGACGCCAACGTCTCCGTGCGCCCGGCCGGCTCGGAAGAGCTGGGGACGAAGACCGAGCTGAAGAACATGAACAGCTTCCGCTTCCTGCAGCGCGGGATCGAAGCCGAGCTGGAGCGCCAGGAGGCGCTGATCGCGGCCGGGGGAGAGGTCGAGCAGGAGACGCTCCACTTCGACCCCCGCAGCGGCGAGCTGACCTCGCTGCGCTCGAAGGAGGAAGCGCACGACTACCGCTACTTCCCCGAGCCCGATTTGGTCCCGATCGTGCCGACCGAGGAGATGCTGCGGGTCGCCCGCGAGGCGCTGCCGGAGCTGCCGGCGGCGCGGATCGCCCGCTACGAAGGCGCCGGCCTCAGCACCGATGTCGCCACCGTGCTTGCAACCGACCCGGAGACCGCCGGCTACTACGAGCGGACCGCTGCCGCCGCGAGCGGGGTCGAGGACCGCGTCGTCGCCAACTGGGTGACCGGCGAGCTCGCCGCCGCTCTGCGCGCGGCCGAGGCCGAGACCGGCGCCGCCGGCTCGAAGGTGGCCCCCGAGGCCCTGGCCGCCCTGGTCGGCCTGGTCGCCGAGAAGAAGATCTCCCACGGCAGCGGCAAGACCGTGCTCGCCGTGCTGGTCGAGGAGGGGGGAGACCCGGACGCGATCGTCGAGCGCGAGGGCCTCGCCCAGATGAGCGCCGAGGACGGCGAGCTGGAGGCGATCGTCGCCGCCGCGATTGCCGCCAACCCCGACGCCGCCGAGAAGATCCGCGAAGGCAACAACAAGGCGATTGGGGCCATCGTCGGGCACGTGATGCGCGAGACCAAAGGCCGCGCAGATGGCGGCGACGTCAACCGCCTGATCGCCCAGCAACTCAACCCTTGAGTCGACATAACGTGCGTTCTAGCACTTTGTAACACTCTGTTACAAAGTGCTAGAATCCCAGCTATGGCCTGGAATGTCGTCATCGCCGGCGGTGGCTTCGGCGGCGCCGCCGCGGCCCGCGAGCTGGAGCGGGTGCTGCCCAAGCAGTCGGCCCGTCTGGTGATGGCAAACGAGCAGAACTTCGCCCTCTACACCCCCTTCCTCCCCGAGGCCGCCGCCGGCACCCTGGAGCCGCGCCACGTGACCACGCCGCTGCGCGACATCCTCAGGCGCACCTACCTGCGCCTGGGCTCGATCGTCGCCCACGACCCGGCGGCAAAGACCGTGCAGCTGGCGCCCAAGCACGGCCCCCTGGAGACGCTGCCCTACGACCAGCTGCTGCTCAGCCTCGGCTCGGTCTCCCGCGTCCTGCCGGTACCGGGCCTGGCCGAGCACGCGGTCGGCTTCAAGTCGCTCGCCGACGCGATCTACCTCAGAAACCACGTGATCGAGACCCTGGAGGAAGCAAACGCGACCGAGGACCCGGCCAGGCGCGAAGAGCTGCTCACCTACGTCTTCGTCGGCGGCGGCTACGCCGGCCTGGAGGCGCTGGCCGAGCTGCAGGACTTCGCCGCCGACGCGATGGACCGCTACCCGCGCGCCCGCCTGCACGGGATGCGCTGGATCCTGGTCGAGGCGGCCGAGCGGGTGCTGCCGGAGATCGACCTGGAGCTGGCCAGCTACGCGCTGCGCGAGCTGCGCGGGCGCGGCATCGACATCCGCCTGGGCACGACCCTGGAGGAGGTCGGCGCCGACTTCGCCCGGCTCTCGGGCGGCGAGACCCTGCCGACCCAGACCGTCGTCTGGACCGCCGGCGTCGCCCCGCAGCCGATCCTCAGGCAGCTGAACCTGCCCCTGGACGAGCGCGGCCGCGTCCCCGTCGACTCCCACCTGCGGGTGCGGGGCCTTGACTCGGTCTGGGCGATCGGCGACTGCGCCGCCGCGCCGGACCCGCGCGGGGGCACCTGCCCGCCGACCGCCCAGCACGCCGTCCGCCAGGGCCCGGTGGTCGCCCGCAACATCGCCGCCGAGCTCGGGATCGGCTCGCCCAGGCCCTTCGCGTACCGCTCGCAGGCCTCGTTCGTAAACCTCGGCCGCTACAAGGCCGTGGGCCGGATCGGCGAGCGCACCTTCCGCGGCTTCCCCGCCTGGTGGCTGGCCCGCAGCTACCACATGTCCCAGATCCCGGGCACCGCCCGCAAGGCCCGCGCCGTGCTCGACTGGACCGCCAGCCTGCCGTTCAAGCGCGACATCTCCGAGGTCGGCTCGATCGGCCACCCGAAGCCG
>JBFXEM010000335.1:0-3514 GCA_050180135.1 Solirubrobacterales bacterium
GGCCCTCGGCACGAAAACGTCGAAGCGCGGCACTTCGAGCGCGTCGACGATCTCGTTGGCGACGTCGGAGGCCTCGACCGGTTTCACCCATTTCTGGCCGACTCCGCTGGTCAGCTCGGTGTTGACCACGGTCGGCATCACGCAGGCGACCTCGATGCCGCTGTCGCGCAGCTCGCCGCGGACCGACTCGCTTAGTCCGACCACGGCGTGCTTGGTCGCCGAGTAGGTGGCGATGCCGGGGATGCCGGCTTTGCCGGCCTGGGAGGCGATGTTGACGATGTGGCCGCTACCGCGCGGGGTCATCCGCTCGATCGCCAGCTGAGTGCCGGTGATGACGCCGTGCAGGTTGATGTCGATCTGGCGGCGAACCGAGTCCTCGCCCTCGTCGACGAACGGGGTCACCGGCATGATCCCGGCGTTGTTGATGACCACGTCGATCGGGCCGAGTTGGCGTTCGGCCTCGTCGAGGAAGGCGACGAAGGAGCCGCGATCGGTGACGTCGAGCGCCACCGCCACGGTGGCGCCGCCGAGCCCGGCGGCGGTCTCTTCGGCCAGCTTCAGGTCGAGATCCCCGATCGCGACCCGGCAGCCCTTGCGCACCAGTGCCGTCGCCGTCGCCTTGCCGATCCCCCGGGCACCGCCGGTGATCGCCACGACCTTGCCGTTCAGTGAGCGTCGCTGCTTGGCCATCTCGCTACCTCCTCGTCGCGGCGGTGCTTAGCTCGCCGGCTTGTAGACGGTGACCACGGCGGCGCCGCCGAGGCCGATGTTGTGCTGGAGCGCCACCTTGGCGCCCTCGACCTGCCGCTTGTCCGCGTCCCCGCGGAGCTGCCAGGTCAGCTCCGAGCACTGCGCCAGCCCGGTCGCGCCCAGCGGGTGCCCCTTGGAGATCAGGCCGCCGGAGGGGTTGACCACCGGTCCGGAGCCGCCGAAGGTGGTCGCTTCTTCCTCGACCAGCTTGTGCGCCTCGCCCTCGGCCGCGAAGCCGAGCGCTTCATAGGTGATCAGCTCGTTGGCGCTGAAGCAGTCGTGCAGCTCGCAGACGTCGACCTCCGCGGCGCTGAGGCCGGCTTCGGCGTAGGCGCGGTCGGCCGCGGTCCGTGACATCTCCGAGCCGACGATCGTCATGCAGTCGGCCGCATCGTCAAAGGTCGAGCTGAGGTCGGTGACCATCGACTGGCCGACGATCTCGATCGCCTGGTCGCCGAGCCCGTGCTCTTCGACGTAGCGCTCGGAAGCGACGATCGCGCAGGCGGAGCCGTCGGAGGTCGGCGAGCACTGCAGCTTGGTCAGCGGCTCGTGGATCACTTTCGCCGCCTTGATGTCCTCCAGCGAGTACTCGTCTTGGAACTGGGCGTAGGGGTTGTTGACCGAGTGCTTGTGGTTCTTCCACCCGATCCAGGCGTAGTGGTCGGCGGTCGAGCCGTACTTGGCCATGTGATCGCGGCCGGCGTTGCCGAACATCTGCGGTGCCGGCGGCGAGGCCTCGGGGTCGCGGATCTCGAACATCCGCATCGCGTGCTTGTCGAGCGCGTTGGTGCGGTCGGTGTACTTGACGCCGAGGCTGCCGGGCTCCATCTTCTCGAAGCCGAGCGCCATCGCGCACTCGACGAGGCCGCCCTTGACCGCCTGGCGGGCGAGGAACAGCGCCGAGGAGCCGGTCGAGCAGTTGTTGTTGACGTTGACGACCGGGATCCCGGTCAGACCGAGCTGGTAGAGCGCACGCTGGCCATAGGTCGAGTCGCCGTAGCAGTAGCCGGCGAAGGCCTGCTCGACGTCCGTGTAGGGAATGCCGGCGTCGGCGAGCGCCTTCTCCCCCGCCTCCTTGGCCCAATCGGGGTAGTCGCCCTCCTTGGCGCCCGGCGTCTCGAACTTGGTCATCCCGACCCCGATCACATACGTCCTGTTGCTCAAGTCGTGCTCCCCTGTTGCGCCGCGCCCCCGCGCGACCGTTTGGCTGGCTAGCCAGGAATTTACCGTGCCGGGGCTTCGGGCGGGTCCGGGGGCGCTTTCAGGACCTCGAACCCGAGGTCCCGACCCTGCTTCGGATTCGGCCAGGCGACCCAGGCGAGGAAGGCGATCGCGATCCCCACCGCGGTCCCGATCGCGCGCAGGTCGGCGGCGTGCCAGGCGTTCTCGCCCAGCGTGTCGGTGAGCAGGACGACGTAGGTGGTCACCGCGGCGGTGAAGAGCGCGTATTGGACCGTGAGCAGGCCGAAGCAGAAGCCGGCGGCAGCGAAGAGGACGAGGACCGTGATCGCGTTCTCCCCCCCGACCGTCACCGCGAAGGCGGTGGCGACGGCCAGCCCGAGCACGGTGCCGACCGCCCGCAGGACCAGGCGCAGGTACGTTTCGTCGCGGTCGGGCCGCATCACGAAGAGGATCGTCAGCGGGATCCAGAACCCGTGGTCCTCCATGTCGAAGATGCGGTAGACGGCGACGCCGGTCGCGAGCGCGGCGCCGAAGCGAATCCCGTGCCGGCAGGCTTCGGAGCTGAACGTCAGGTTCGAGCGCAGGGCCGCGGCGGCGGCGCGCGCGTCCCAGCCGCTCGGCTCGCCGCGGGCGCGGCCCTCCGCGAGGACCCAGACGACGAGCGACCAGGCGGTCTGGGTGAGAGCGCCGAGCGTGACCCAGAGCAACGCCGGCAGGGCGTCGTCGGCCGGGAGGAAGAAGCCCTGGGCGACCATCAGCGCCAGCGAGACCGAGAGGCCGTAGATGGCGAGCCGCAACGAGTAGGCGAAGAGGTAGCCGGCGAGGCCGCCGAGCAGGCCCATCGCCAGCACCGCCGCGATCGCCGACTGGCTGCTGAGGATGCCGACGGCGGCGGCGATCCCCAGCGCCGGAGCCACCGCCGCCTGCCAGGCCGCCCGCGGCAGCGCCCCGGCGTCCAGGCCGGCGAAGCCGGCGAGCAGGGCGCCGGTCCCGATCGCGCCCTTGGTCGGTGAGTCGAATCCGAACTCGACAGCGAGGCAGAGGCCGATCGGTACCGCGATCAGGAAGCCGCGGCGGAGCGCCGGGCCGGGCTCGGCGGGGCCGATCGCAAGCAGCGGCGAGGCCCGCAGCCGACTCGCGGTACCGGCTGGGTTGTAGAGACCTGGGCTGGGGCCGGACGACACGCGCCTGAGGGTAACCTGAGGGCCAGTGGTAATCGCGGCCCTCAGCTCCGATCCCGCTGCCGGAGTGGGCCTGCTCGCCGCCCTCGCGGCCGGGGTCGTATCCTTCCTCTCGCCCTGCGTGCTGCCGCTCGTCCCCGGCTACCTCTCGGCCGTCACGGGGGTCTCGGCTGCCGAACTGGAGGACGCGAACTGGCGCCGGGTGCTCGGACCGAGCCTGCTCTTCGTCGCCAGCTTCTCGGCGATCTTCATCCTGCTCGGCCTGACCGCGACCGGGATCGGCTCCTTCCTCGACGACAACCAGGAGCTGCTGCGCAAGATCTCGGGGGTCCTGATCATCCTCATGGGCCTGCTCTGCGTCGGCTCCCTGGTCATCACTCGCCTCAACCAGGTGTGGCACG
>JBFXEM010000336.1:0-3497 GCA_050180135.1 Solirubrobacterales bacterium
CCGCGCCCACCCGCTCCTGCTGCGGGCGATGAAGCTGGCCCTGCACCGGGGTGCGCGCACCCTGGCGATCTCCGACGCGACGATGTCGGAGGTGGGGGAGCACGCGGAGCTGACGCTCTACTTCTCCTCGAACAGCCCTTCCTTCACGCGGTCGAACACGGCCCTGATGGCGCTCGTGCAAGCGTTGGCCCACGGTTTGTACGCTCGGGACGAAGCCGCGCACAAAGACCGCATCCGCGCTTACAAATTGAAGTAGGGACCGGAGCGGACAACCCGCGGGTCCTGTCGCGGTGGGGCAGGCCTGCGGGCGAGGTGTCCGTTCTCGGCCTGCCCCACCGGGTCACCCGCGGGGCGCCGCCGGGCGGCCAACTTCAAGGAGTGATCGCTCCCCGTAAGATGGCCAGGATGCCCGAGCGAGCGACTTTCCGACTGAAGACCGGCCTGGCCGAGATGCTGAAGGGCGGCGTGATCATGGACGTGGTCAGCGCCGAGGAGGCGAAGATCGCCGAGGAGGCCGGCGCCTGCGCGGTGATGGCCCTGGAGCGCGTGCCGGCCGACATTCGCCGCGACGGCGGCGTCGCCCGCATGTCCGACCCGGCGATGATCAAAGGGATTCAGGAGGCTGTGAGCATTCCGGTCATGGCCAAGGCCCGGATCGGCCACTTCGCCGAGGCCCAGGTCCTGCAGGCGCTCGAAGTCGACTACATCGACGAGTCGGAGGTCCTGACCCCGGCCGACGAGCGCAACCACATCGACAAGCTCGCCTTCGAGGTCCCCTTCGTCTGCGGCGCCACCAACCTCGGCGAGGCGCTGCGGCGGCTCGGCGAGGGGGCGGCGATGATCCGCTCCAAGGGCGAGGCCGGGACCGGCAACGTGGTCGAGGCGGTGCGCCACATGCGCGAGATCACGACCGCGATCAAGCAGCTGGCGCTGCTGCGGCCCGAGGAGCTCGCCGCCGCCGCCAAGGAGCTGCCGGCGCCGCTGGAAGTCGTCCAGGAGGTCGCCTCCACCGGCAAGCTACCGGTGCCGCTCTTCTGCGCCGGCGGCATCGCCACCCCGGCTGACGCGGCGCTGATGATGCAGCTCGGCGCCGAGGGCAACTTCGTCGGCTCGGGGATCTTCAAGAGCTCCGATCCCGCCCGGCGTGCGAAGGCGATCGTCGAGGCGACCACCCACTTCAACGACCCCGAGCGGGTCGCCGCCGCCTCGATCGGGCTCGGCGAGGCGATGTCCGGCCTGGAGATCGGGCCACTGGAAGCCGAGAACGCGCTGCTGCAGAACCGCGGAGGCTGAGCTGCCGCAGCGCGGCGAGCCCGACGATCTATCTCGCCAGTCGACGATCAAACGGAAGGAGCAAAATGCACCCCAGCTGCGCAGTGCGCACCGCTGACGCCCCCACCCCCCTTGCGGGTGCCCCCTATTCCCAAGCCATCCGGCACGACGGACTCGTGTTCGTCTCCGGGCAGATCGGTCTCGACCCCGCAACCGGCGCCCTCGCGAGAGGCGGCCTGGAGGCACAAACCGAGCGCGCCATTGTCAATCTCGCGGCGATTCTCGAGGAGGCGGGCTCCAGTCTCGGGTACGTGCTCAAGACGACCGTGTACCTCGCCGACCTCGAGCACTGGCCTGCGATGAACGAGGTCTACCGGCGCCACTTCACCGATCCGGCCCCGGCCCGGGCCGCGATCCAGGCGGCCGGCCTTCCCGCAGGCGCTCTGGTGGAGATCGACGCGATCGCCGCCGTCGCGGACGGCCGTGGCCCGCGGTCTGATTAAGCGCCGCCGGCGCTATCAGTGCCGCAACGCCGCTCGGATTCGGCTCTGCGCCGAGTGAGAGGCCGATACGAACTCCGCCTTGTCACGCCGGAGGTCGCGGGTTCGAGTCCCGTCGCTCCCGTCTCGTGGCCAAGACCTCAGTGGGGTCGGCCCCGCACCGGTTCCGGCGGCGCGGGGCCCCCCAGACCTCTCCCTACTGAGCCGCCTTCTTCAGCTCCGCGCCGGCGCTGAACTTCGGTACGGCCTTGGCGGCGATTTGCATCGTCTCGCCCGTGCGGGGATTGCGTCCTTGGCGTGCTGCCCGCTGGGACACCGAGAACTTGCCGAATCCGGTGAGGCGTACCTCGTTGCCCTCGCCGATCTGCTCTTCGATCGCTGCCAGCGTCGCCGCCAGGGCGCGCTTTGCCTGACCGACCTCGAGACCGCTCTTGGCAGCGACATCGTGGGCCAGTTCGTCTTTGTTGACGATAGCCATATTTCCTCCAACCCTTTCGCTAATCCGCTCTGGAGCGGACTTCCAACGCAGACGCTAGCGACGGCGATGGTCGTCAACTGGACCTTGGCCCCGGGCGCTCAGTCTTTGCCGCAGTTTTGCTTGGCGCCCGCGGCCAGCCCTTCCAGAGCCGCCAGCGCGGCGAAGCTGGGCTTGTCGACGATCAGTTCGCCGGTGATATTGGTGAGCAGGAGCAGGGCGGTGAGTTCTTCGCGGATGCACTTAACGTAGGCGGGGTCGGCGTCGTCGGATTCGGCCAGGGCGTCGGCGAAGGTGTCGGCGGCGTATTCGGCGAGGGGCAGGCGGCAGCGTTTGGCGAGGGCGATCGCCTGCTCTTCGCCGGCCTTGGGGTCGGCGAGGTTGTCGAAGGTGAAGCTACGCAGCTCCGCGTCGCCGAGCGAGGCGAACTGCTTGCTCATGCAGGCCTGCATCTCCGGGGTCGAGACCGCGCCTTCGTCGATCCGGCCGATGCCGACGTCGAAGTCCGAGCGCAGGTAGTCGTTCTCGAGCCGGTCCATCTTCCACTCGTCATCGACCTTGGCGAAGCGGAGGTGGCCGGCGACGCCGTCGGCTTCGCCGCCCTGCACACGCACCGCGACGAGGGCCCGGGTCTCCTCCTCGCCCTGCAGCGCGACGGCCGAGACGACCGGCTTGCCGGGCTTGTCCTCGACGACGGAGGAGTCGATGCAGGAGCGCAGGTCGCCGCCGAAGACTTCCTCGAGGAAGTGATCGGTGACCATCGTGCGGCAGAAGGGCCTCGTGTCCGTGGCGCTGAGCGCGGCGATCGCGTCCTCGCGGACTTCGTCCTCCGGCGCGGTCTCCGAGCCGCAGGCGACGGCGGTGAGGGCGATCGCGGCGGCCAAGAGCGGTACGAGCAGCGTGCGCACGCCTCGCCCATACCCAGGTGCGTGGGCGTGAATCACGATTAATCTCAGGCCATGAAAGACTCGGCGGCGGGGGGCGACTGATGGGCTCGGCCTACATATACGAGGCGGTCCGCACGCCTTTCGGCCGCTACGGCGGCGCGCTCGCGGGCGTCCGCCCCGACGACCTCGGCGCCCACTCGCTGCGGGCGCTGCTGGAGCGAGTGCCCGGGCTGGATCCCGCTGCAATCGACGACGTCCTCTTCGGCAACGCCAACGGCGCCGGCGAGGACAACCGCGACGTGGCACGGATGTCGGCGCTGCTCGCCGGCCTGCCGACCAGCGTCCCCGGCGCCACCGACAACC
>JBFXEM010000337.1:0-3494 GCA_050180135.1 Solirubrobacterales bacterium
TGCTGCTGGTCCAGCAGGCGACCGGCTACGCGCTGATCAGCTTCGGCGGCCTCGTCGTGCCCTTCGCCGAAGATTGGTGGCGGTTCCTCAGCGCCCCCTTCGCCTACGGCGACGTCGGCTACCTCTCCGTCGTCGCGCTCGCGCTGGTGATCTTCTCGACCGGCGTCGAGCGTCGGCTCGGCACCGCGCCGACCGCGATCTTGATCCTCGCCTGCGGATCGCTGGGGATGCTGGCGGCGGTTGGCGTCGCCAACGCCCAGGACGAACTCGCGGTGATCGCCGGCGGCAACGGGATCGCCCTTGGGATGCTCGCCGCCTGGTTCGTCTTGCGCCGGGCCGAGGCCCGCGGCGCGATCGACCAGGAGTACGACTGGATCGGGGTCGCCGTCAGCGCCGCGGTCCTGCTGCTGCTGCCCGTGTTCACCAGCGCCGACCTCGTCGCCGGGCTCGCAGGCGGGGTCGTGGGCGGGCTGGCCGGGCTGCTCGCGGTGGCCGTGCGCCCCTCGCACGGCTAGGGACTAGGCTGAGCCGGTGCCGGACGAGAGCGAGTTCGAGGCCGCGATCGAGCGGCTGCTGGACCCCGAGCGCTTCTCCGAGGCCGAGCGGATCGTCGCCAAGGCGGCGCCGCAGCTGCAGAAGGTCCTCGCCGCCGCCCTCGCCGAGGGCGGCTGGTTCGGCGAGCCGCACGAGGCCGAGACCCTGCGCGCCGCCACCGTGCCCGACCCCGACGGGCGGATCACCGCGGTGCGGGCGCTGCTGGCCGAGGAGGCGCGGATGGGAATGATGGTTGGTGTCGCGGTCGGCTGGGCACTGAAGGAAGAGATGGGCGATCGGCGCGACCCGAGCGATGAAACGGACCCGAAGGGAGAGAGCTGAGATGGAGATCAAGTACCACGGTCATTCCTGCTTCGAGCTGAGCGAGGGGGAGACGACGGTCCTCGTCGACCCGTTCCTGGCGCCGAACAACCCGGTCGCGGTCGCGACCGGCGAGGAAGTCGAGCCGACCCACATCGCGCTCAGCCACGGCCACGCCGACCACATGGCGGACGCGGTGCCGGTGGCGAAGCGAACCGGCGCCCACTGCGTGGCGATGGTCGAGCTCGCCGAATGGCTCAAGGGTCAGGGCCTCGAGAACGTCAGCGACCCCAACCTCGGCGGCAAGGTCGAGTTCGACTGGGGCTACGTCGGCCTCGTCCCCGCCTGGCACACGAACACGCTGCCCGGGTCCGAAGACGCCCCGTTCAGCTCCGAGTTCGGGATCGTGATCGGTCCCGCGGCCGGGCTGGTGATCCGGATCGGCGACGCAACCGTCTACCACGCCGGCGACACCTGCCTGTTCAGCGACATGCAGCTGGTCCCGCGGCTACACGGTGAGATCGACGTGCTGATGCTGCCGATCGGCGGCCACTACACGATGGACCGCCACGCGGCCGTGATCGCGGCCGAGCTGGTCGGCGCGAAGACCGTGATCCCGATGCACTACGACACCTTCCCGCCGATCGAGACCGACGCCCAGGCGTTCAAAGCCGACGTCGAAGCGCAGACCTCCTCACAGGTGGTCGTGCTGGCGCCGGGCGAGTCGCACACCGCCTAGAGCGGACGCGCGGCGCCCAGCCGGTGGCGCCGCCCGCCCGTTAGGGCAGGATCGGGCCGGGGATTTCAGCGTCGGCCGCGGGGTCCGGAGCGGCTGAGCCCGAGCCCGCGGGCGGGGCCGTTTCCGCCGCGGGCGGCGGCGGTGGCGGCGGCGTCCCGGGCGCCCCCGCGGCGGCCGTGGGATTGCTCGGTGCGGTCGGGGGCGGCGCGACGGTGACGACCACGGTCCCGGTCGCACCATGGGCGCCCGGGGTTTCTTTCGACGGTTCGGCCGCGGCGATGCCTTCGGTCTCCGAATCCGCGGTCGCCGCCGACTGTCCGGCTTCTTCCTCGGCGACCGTGGTCGCGGCGGCTTCTTCTTCGGTCGGGACCGCGACCGGAGGCGTTTCTTCCGCCGCGGCGGCTTCTGGCGGGTGAAGTTCGGGGGCGGCGGTGGGGACGGCGCTGGCCTCGACCATCGGCGCCTCGTGGCCGCTCGAGAGCGCCGGAGCGACGGTCGCCATCGGCGTCGCGTAGTCGACCGTGCTGACCTTGGCCGGCGGGGCGTTGTTCTGACCGCCGGGCGTGCCGAGGTTCTGCTTCACCTCGACCGCGGCGCCCGCGGTGAGGACCGCGGCGGTGAGGGCGCCGGCGACCGCCTTGGTGCCGATCGCGCCGCCGATCGCGCCGAGGCCGCCGGCCGCGCCGCTGCCGCCGAGCATCGCGCCGACGCCACTGACCGCGCCAGCGCCGGCCGCACCGGCACCGGCGGCGCCGGCTCCGGCACCCGCGGCGGTTGCGCCGGCTCCGGCACCGCTGCCGACCCCGGCGCCGCCGAGCCCGAGCTTGGCGGCGATGAAGCCCTTGAGGGCGATCAGCGGACCGACCGGGAACAGCGCCGCCAGCATCTTCTCGTTGGAGCGGACCTTGGAGCGGAAGTCGGCGCACTCGTCGCACTCGCGGATGTGGCGGCGGACCGGGGCCGAGACCTTGCGCAGGCCCTCGGCCGCTTCGGAGAGCTCGACGTGGACCTCGTTGCAGGTCAGCAGGCGCGCCTGGCTGGCCTCGGCCAGCGAGATCCGCGCTCGCACCAGCAGCGACTTGACCGAAGGAACGGTGGTCTCCATCGCGGCGGCGATCTCCTCATAGGAGAGAGCGTCCATCTCGCGCAGCAGCAGGGCCGAGCGCTGGGTCTCGGGAAGTTTGTTGACATCGCCGAGGATCTGGCGGAACTCCTCGCGGTTGTGGACGCGCTCGGCCGTCGAGGAGGCTTCCACGGCGGGCACCATGTCCATCGATTCCTGGGCGTCGGCGGTCGGTTTGCGCAGGTGGTTGAGGCAGCGGTTGCGGGCGATCCGGTACAGCCAGGGGCGGAGGTTGATCTCACGCTCGTCGCGCAGCATCGCTTTGTAGGCGTTGACGAAGACCTCCTGCAGGACGTCTTCGGCGTCCTGGGTGGAGCCGAGCATCTGGCGGCAGAAGCCAAGCAGCCGGCCCTGGTAGCGGTCGACGATCGTCTCGAAGGCACCGGCGTTGCCGGCCCGGACCATCGCGATCAGCTTCTCGTCGCCCTGCAGTTTGAGCAGGGGCGAACGGCGGGCTAGAAGTCCGCGGCGACTGGCGTGCGTTAGTGCTGATGCCTCCAAGCTCTCCTCCAGGGAAGGCGTTCTTTTACTCAAGGACACCGTAACAGCGGCCGAGTTGCGCCCCGCCAACATTTACTGCCCTTTTATGCGCTCGGGGAAACGCTGTCATAGGGCTCTGCGGGCGGGATACGATCGCTCAGCCCGGGTGGCGAAACTGGTCATACGCGGCGCCCTTAAAAGGCGCTGTCCCCTTGGGGACGTGCGGGTTCGAGTCCCGCCCCGGGCATTCTGGCTCGCCCAGGTCGCCGATACGGCGTCCTCGGTCGCCCGCATAGC
>JBFXEM010000338.1:0-3494 GCA_050180135.1 Solirubrobacterales bacterium
TGGAACACCAACGAAGAAGGCGTCTGCGCATTCGAAGGCAAGGACGTCACCTCTGCCGAAATATCGAAGATGGCCGCCGAATAGCAATTAGGCCAGCGTGACGTGATGGCGATCGACGACAAGCCACTGGTCAGTCTCAGGGGAATCTCGAAGTCCTACCCGGGAGTTCGGGCCCTGAGCAATGTGGATCTCGACTTCAACAAAGGGGAGATCCACGCTCTTCTCGGCCCGAACGGGGCCGGGAAGAGCACGCTGGCCCGGATCGTCGGCGGCGTCGAGCCGGCCGACGGCGGAGAAATGCGGTTCGCCGGAGAGCAGATCCACCAGGACAGTCCCGCGCAGGCGGCAGCTCGCGGGATCGTCGTGGTTCACCAGGGCCTGAACCTGTTCCCAGGGCTGACGGTCAGCGAGAACCTATCGCTGTTGGTCAAATTTGCCAGCAGCGGTCCCCTGATCTCCTGGCGCCGGGAGCGCGAAGCCTCGCTCGCGCTCTTGACCCTGCTGGAACACGACGACATCGACCCACAGACCCCGATCACCGACCTGTCGGTCGGCGAAATGTGGATCGTCGCCCTCACCGCGGCCCTCGCGACCGACCCGCTGCTGCTGGTGCTGGATGAGTCGACGGCGGCGCTCTCGCATCTGGATGCCGACCGCGTGTTCAGCGCGCTCAGGAGCCGGGTCGAGCAGGGATTGGCCGTGATCGTGGTCAGCCACCGGCTCGGGGAGATCCGTGAGATCGCCGACCGGATCACGGTGCTGCGCGGCGGCTCGATCGCCGGGATGGTGGGTCCGGACGTGCCGACCGAGGAGCTGATTCGCCTGATGTACGGCGAGGACGAGCTCGAGGCCGCGTCCGAGCTGGGCTCAGCGGTTCGCGCCGAGGTGAACCCCGACAGCCCCCCCGTCTTCGAGGTAAAAAATGTCTCGACCGAGACCATCCACGACGTGTCGCTCTCCCTGCGCCCGAGTGAAGTTTTCGGCCTCGCGGGGGCGCTGGGATCGGGGCGTAGCGAGGTGCTGCGGGCGATCGGCGGCCTGCGCCAGGTGTCCGAGGGCTCGTTGGCACTCGACGGAAAGAACTTCGCGCCCCGCTCACCGGGCGCGGCAATCTCCCAGGGTGTTGTCCTGGTGCCCGAGGACCGTGACGCCAACGGCATCTTCGCGGGCCAGTCAGTGTCCGAGAACATGACGATGTCTTCTCTCGGAAAATATGCGCTGAGAGGGTTCCAGGTAATCAACCGGTCGCGCGAGCGAACCGACGTCGATAGCACTATCGACTCGCTTTCGATCAAGGGTCGGGCGGACCAGCCGATCGAGACCCTGAGCGGCGGCAATCGGCAGAAAGTACTGCTTGCCCGGGCGATGCTCTCCGGGGCCCGGGTGCTGCTCTTGGACGATCCCACCTCCGGCCTCGACATCGCGTCGCGAGCTGAGCTGGCGCATGCCATCCACAGGTTCGCGGATACGGGTGGAGTGGTGCTCATCGCATCCGACGAGTTCGACGAACTAATACGCATCTGCACCAACATCGGGGTAATGCGCAACGGCAGGTTGGCTGACGTGATCCCCGTCACCGAAAGCCTGTCCGAGCAAGACCTAGCGGTTACCGCATACGCGTGACCATTGATGTGCGAGAGGACGAGACGATGACTGACTCAACGACGATGACCAACTCCAGGAGCACCCAAAGTAAGGATCCGGCGCCCGAGAAGCGCCGCAAGTTCGCGGACACCTTGAGAGTGATCGCCCCCTGGGGAACGGTCGCGTCCCTGGGCCTCCTGGTCATCGTCTTCGGCATCCTCAAGCCGGACCCGTTCCTGACCAGCAACAACCTCAAAATCATCGCCTCGGAAAGCGCCCTGCTCGGAATCGTCGCGGCGGGGCTGACGCTGGTGCTGATCTCCTGGGACTTCGACCTGTCCGTCGGTGCGATGGCCTCCCTGGCCGGCATCACGACGGCGCTGCTGCTGCGCGAAGGGCTGCCGCTGTTCGCCGCCATCCTGATGCCGATCCTGCTTGGCGCGGTGATCGGCCTCGTCAACGGGTTGCTGGTGGCACGCCTGAGAGTGTCAGCTTTCATTGCGACCTTGGCGATGCTGACGATCCTCGGTGGGATCGCGGACTGGTGGACCCACAGCTCCAGCGTTCCAATCAACAACGCCACCTTCAACAGCCTCGACGTGATGTCGGTGCTGGGGATCCCGCTGCCGACCTTCGTCGCGATCGTCGTCTTCGTCGGGCTCTGGGTCCTGCTCGAGCGGACCAGGCCCGGCAGGCTGCTCTACGCCGTCGGCGCGAACCCCGAGGCGGCCTACATCGCCGGAATCTCGGTGCGCACGGTGCGGATCTGCGCCTTCGTCGGCGCCGCCATGTTCGCCGCCGTGGCGGGCGTGCTGCTCGCATCGCGGCTGTCGGGCGGATACCTCGACGCCGGCGAACCCTTCCTCCTGCAGGCCTTTGCCGCCGTCTTCCTCGGAGCCGTGACGATCCGGCCCGGTCGGGTGGACATGCTCGGCACCGCCGTCGGAATCCTGGTGCTCGCGGTTCTGCGCAACGGGCTCAACATCCTCGGCTGGGAAGCGTGGCTCGTACAGGTGGTCACGGGCGTCATCCTCGTCGCCTCGGTGGCTGCAGCCGGCCTCAACCGGTCGGGCGCGTCCGGCCCGCAGAAATTGTGATGACGCGACGAACCTCGACAGCGGGCGGACAGCGCCCTACGAAGACTTGGATCTAGTGGCGCCACGATGCGCGAAAGGAGTTTCAGCACCAAATGATTAGGCTCGGATTGGATGTAGGAGGGACCTTCGCGGATCTCGCGGTGTACGACACGGAGCAGGAGTCGTTCTCGCAGTACAAGAGCCTGACGACGCCGGATACCGCGGACTGCGCGGCCAGCTGCCTGCAGAAGGCGGCCGAGGGCCACGGACTGACCCTGCAGGAGTTCCTGGCCAAGGTCGACCTGTTCTGCTTCGGCAGCACTCACGCCCTGAACACCGTCTTGACGGACAGGGGGTCGCGGGTGGGCATCCTCACCACCAAGGGCCATCGCGACTCCTATTTCATCGCTGAGATGGATCGTGGCGGCTATCACGACATACGCGAGGCGTCCGAAAGAACCTTCGTCCCGCTGGTCGAGCGCGAGCTCGTGGCCGAGGTCTCCGAGCGGATCGATTTCGCCGGCCGCGTCGTCGTCCCCCTCTACGAGGACGAGGTGCGCGCCAAGATCACCGCCCTGGTCGAGGCGGGCATGGAAGCTCTCGTCATCGGCTTCCTCTGGTCGCACAGGTACCCTCAGCACGAGCTCCGCGTCGCCGAGATCGCGCGCGAGATGTACCCGGAGCTCCACGTCACCGCGGGGTCGGAAATCACCGGCACCCTCGGAGAGTTCACCCGCCTCACGACCGCGGTGATCAACGGTTACATCGGCCAGCGCGTCGAGCAGCAGGCGGCGAGCCTCGAGAAGTTCCTGCGCGAGAACGGACTCGCCGTTC